>NZ_JAMBDT010000169.1:0-5344 GCF_025143765.1 Gordonia sp. p3-SID1431 | reverse complement strand
CAGTACCATTGGCGCTGGAGGGCTTAGCTTCCGGGTTCGGAATGGGGCCGGGCGTTTCCCCTCCGCTATAGCCGCCGTAACTTTGTGAAACAACACGCTCACGTAGTGTGCGTGTGTTTGTTTGTCACCTCTCACCACCCCGGTCACACCGTGGTGTTGTTGGGGGGTGTCCGGGGGGCGAAGCCACCCGGAGGAGTGTGTTGTTTCAGAAGTACATAGTGGATGCGAACACACCAAAACCGTGTTTGGTGATGTTGTGGGTGTTGTTGGTAAGTCCTCGGCCGATTAGTACCAGTCACCTGAACACATTGCTGTGCGTACAGTTCTGGCCTATCAACCCCATGGTCTGTGGGGGGCCTTAACCCCGCGAAGGGGGTGAGAAACCTCATCTTGGAACAGGCTTCCCGCTTAGATGCTTTCAGCGGTTATCCCTTCCGAACGTAGCTAACCAGCAGTGCCCCTGGCGGGACAACTGGCACACCAGAGGTTCGTCCGTCCCGGTCCTCTCGTACTAGGGACAGGTTTCCTCAAGTTTCTTACGCGCGCGGCGGATAGAGACCGAACTGTCTCACGACGTTCTAAACCCAGCTCGCGTGCCGCTTTAATGGGCGAACAGCCCAACCCTTGGGACCTACTCCAGCCCCAGGATGCGACGAGCCGACATCGAGGTGCCAAACCATCCCGTCGATATGGACTCTTGGGGAAGATCAGCCTGTTATCCCCGGGGTACCTTTTATCCGTTGAGCGACACCGCTTCCACTTGCCGGTGCCGGATCACTAGTCCCGACTTTCGTCCCTGCTCGACATGTACGTCTCACAGTCAAGCTCCCTTGTGCACTTACACTCAACACCTGATTGCCAACCAGGCTGAGGGAACCTTTGGGCGCCTCCGTTACCTTTTAGGAGGCAACCGCCCCAGTTAAACTACCCACCAGGCACTGTCCCTGAACCCGATCAGGGTCCGAGGTTAGAAGTCCAATACGATCAGAGTGGTATTTCAACAACGACTCCATGAACACTGGCGTGCCCACTTCACAGTCTCCCACCTATCCTACACAAACCGAACCGAACACCAATACCAAGCTATAGTGAAGGTCCCGGGGTCTTTTCGTCCTGCCGCGCGTAACGAGCATCTTTACTCGTACTGCAATTTCGCCGAGTCTGTGGTTGAGACAGCAGAGAAGTCGTTACGCCATTCGTGCAGGTCGGAACTTACCCGACAAGGAATTTCGCTACCTTAGGATGGTTATAGTTACCACCGCCGTTTACTGGGGCTTAAATTCTCAGCTTCACCACCCGAAGGTGATTAACCGGTCCTCTTAACCTTCCAGCACCGGGCAGGCGTCAGTCCGTATACATCGTCTTACGACTTCGCACGGACCTGTGTTTTTAGTAAACAGTCGCTTCTCTCTGGTCTCTGCGACCCACACCAGCTCAGACCGTAAAGATCGTCACCAGGATGGGTCCCCCTTCTCCCGAAGTTACGGGGGCATTTTGCCGAGTTCCTTAACCACAGTTCTCTCGATCGCCTTAGTATTCTCTACCTGACCACCTGTGTTGGTTTGGGGTACGGGCCGTGTACCAACTCACTAGAGGCTTTTCTCGGCAGCATAGGATCATGGAATTCGCCACAACGGCTACGCATCACCTCTCAGGCTATGTGAGTGACGGATTTGCCTATCACTCGCCCTACAGGCTTACACCAGTACAACCACTGACTGGCCCCACTACCTTCCTGCGTCACCCCATCGCTTGCCTACTACCAGCCAAGGTCCCATGCATCACCCCACTCGGCACCCGAAGGTGCTCCCGGGGGATCAGGATGGTTAGTACAACTGATTCAGCATGGGCGCGGATACACGGGTACGGGAATATCAACCCGTTGTCCATCGACTACGCCTGTCGGCCTCGCCTTAGGTCCCGACTCACCCTGGGCGGATTAGCCTGGCCCAGGAACCCTTGGTCATTCGGCGGCAGAGTTTCTCACTCTGCTTTCGCTACTCATGCCTGCATTCTCACTCCCACACCCTCCACACCTGGATCACTCCGGCGCTTCCACGGATGCAGGACGCTCCCCTACCCACCCACACACCTGGTCGACCCTCCATAGAAGATCGACGGGCTAACGTGTGAGTGCCGCGGCTTCGGCGGTGTACTTGAGCCCCGCTACATTGTCGGCGCAGGATCACTTGACCAGTGAGCTATTACGCACTCTTTCAAGGGTGGCTGCTTCTAAGCCAACCTCCTGGTTGTCTTCGCGACCCCACATCCTTTTCCACTTAGTACACGCTTAGGGGCCTTAGCCGGCGATCTGGGCTGTTTCCCTCTCGACTACGAACCTTATCGCCCGCAGTCTCACTGCCACACTCTCACTTACCGGCATTCGGAGTTTGGCTGACGTCAGTAACCCTGTGGGGCCCATCGGCCATCCAGTAGCTCTACCTCCAGTAAGAAACATGTGACGCTGCACCTAAATGCATTTCGGGGAGAACCAGCTATCACGGAGTTTGATTGGCCTTTCACCCCTACCCACAACTCATCCCCTCCATTTTCAACTGAAGTGGGTTCGGGCCTCCACGACGTCTTACCGACGCTTCACCCTGGCCATGGGTAGATCACTCCGCTTCGGGTCTAGACCCGGCGACTCAAACGCCCTATTCAGACTCGCTTTCGCTACGGCTACCCCACACGGGTTAACCTCGCCACCGAGCACTAACTCGCAGGCTCATTCTTCAAAAGGCACGCCATCACCCGCCCCGAAGGCACAGGCTTTGACGGATTGTAAGCGTCCGGTTTCAGGTACTATTTCACTCCCCTCCCGGGGTACTTTTCACCTTTCCCTCACGGTACTAGTCCGCTATCGGTCACCAGGAAGTATTCAGGCTTACCGGGTGGTCCCGGCAGATTCACAGCAGATTCCACGAGCCCGCTGCTACTTGGGGACACCGTCACGCAAGACCATGTGTTTTCAGCTACCGGACTCTCACCGACTACGGCAGACCATTCCAGGCCACTTCACCTAACACACAGTTTTCTCACTCACGCTTCCACAGGCAGATGGAAGAAGACGAACCCCACAACCCCACACACACAACCCCTACCCGGTATCACATGCGCATGGTTTAGCCTCCTCCGCTTTCGCTCGCCACTACTCACGGAATCACAATTGTTTTCTCTTCCTATGGGTACTGAGATGTTTCACTTCCCCACGTTCCCCCCACACAGCCTATACATTCAGCTGGTGGTAACACGACATCACTCGTGCTGGGTTTCCCCATTCGGACACCCTCGGATCACAGCTCGTTTGACAACTCCCCGAGGACTATCGCGGCCTACCACGTCCTTCATCGGCTCCTGGTACCAAGGCATCCACCGAACGCCCTTACACACTTACAACAACACCTACAAACAACCCCCCACCCACAACCAACCACACAGGCCAGCCATGAACGAGGATCGAATGTAGACACCACACAACACTACAATTTCTGCTAAATCACAGACCAGCACTCCAACAACAGTCGAAGCATTGGTTTGAAATAAAGATGCTCGCATCCACTATGCACTTCTCAAACAACACACACCCACCACCGTGCACGCGCTCCCGCAACCATCACAGTCACGATCACCACCCGCACCCCAGTCATGAGCTAGGTCAGAGACAACACACGTGTGTTCTCTCAGAACCCCGATAGCGTGACAATGAACCCGCCAGCCCTCACGGACCCGCGGTGACCCCCCGATCCCTCTACCGGTGTAGAAGGAGTGGGCCTGTCTGATGTTTCACCCTCGAACACACACCCACCGCACAGACATACGCCGGCAGAAATGGGTGATGTTGTGTGCTCCTTAGAAAGGAGGTGATCCAGCCGCACCTTCCGGTACGGCTACCTTGTTACGACTTCGTCCCAATCGCCGATCCCACCTTCGACAGCTCCCTCCCACAAGGGGTTAGGCCACCGGCTTCGGGTGTTACCGACTTTCATGACGTGACGGGCGGTGTGTACAAGGCCCGGGAACGTATTCACCGCAGCGTTGCTGATCTGCGATTACTAGCGACTCCGACTTCATGGGGTCGAGTTGCAGACCCCAATCCGAACTGAGACTGGCTTTAAGGGATTCGCTCCACCTCACGGTATCGCAGCCCTCTGTACCAGCCATTGTAGCATGTGTGAAGCCCTGGACATAAGGGGCATGATGACTTGACGTCATCCCCACCTTCCTCCGAGTTGACCCCGGCAGTCTCCTGCAAGTCCCCGGCATAACCCGCTGGCAATACAGGACAAGGGTTGCGCTCGTTGCGGGACTTAACCCAACATCTCACGACACGAGCTGACGACAGCCATGCACCACCTGTACACCAACCACAAGGGAACGACTATCTCTAGCCGCGTCTGGTGTATGTCAAACCCAGGTAAGGTTCTTCGCGTTGCATCGAATTAATCCACATGCTCCGCCGCTTGTGCGGGCCCCCGTCAATTCCTTTGAGTTTTAGCCTTGCGGCCGTACTCCCCAGGCGGGGTACTTAATGCGTTAGCTACGGCACGGATCCCGTGAAAAGGAACCCACACCTAGTACCCACCGTTTACGGCGTGGACTACCAGGGTATCTAATCCTGTTCGCTACCCACGCTTTCGCTCCTCAGCGTCAGTTACTACCCAGAGACCCGCCTTCGCCACCGGTGTTCCTCCTGATATCTGCGCATTTCACCGCTACACCAGGAATTCCAGTCTCCCCTGTAGTACTCAAGTCTGCCCGTATCGCCTGCACGCCTGCAATTGAGTTGCAGAATTTCACAGACGACGCGACAAACCGCCTACGAGCTCTTTACGCCCAGTAATTCCGGACAACGCTCGCACCCTACGTATTACCGCGGCTGCTGGCACGTAGTTGGCCGGTGCTTCTTCTCCAGGTACCGTCACTTCCGCTTCGTCCCTGGTGAAAGAGGTTTACAACCCGAAGGCCGTCATCCCTCACGCGGCGTCGCTGCATCAGGCTTGCGCCCATTGTGCAATATTCCCCACTGCTGCCTCCCGTAGGAGTCTGGGCCGTGTCTCAGTCCCAGTGTGGCCGATCACCCTCTCAGGTCGGCTACCCGTCGTCGCCTTGGTAGGCCATTACCCCACCAACAAGCTGATAGGCCGCGGGCCCATCCCACACCGCAAAAGCTTTCCACCAACCACCATGCGACAGTTGGTCATATCCGGTATTAGACCCAGTTTCCCAGGCTTATCCCAGAGTGCAGGGCAGATCACCCACGTGTTACTCACCCGTTCGCCACTCGAGTACCCAGCAAGCTGGGCCTTTCCGTTCGACTTGCATGTGTTAAGCACGCCGCCAGCGT
>NZ_JAMBDT010000168.1:0-5473 GCF_025143765.1 Gordonia sp. p3-SID1431 | reverse complement strand
GTCTTTGTGCCGGAGAGTCGGCGACAGTTACCGCCACGCCCGTGGGGCGTCAGCGTTCGTCGTCGAGATGACTACGGGCGTCGGCGTAACCGCGGCAGTAGTCCCACGTGACGTAGGCGTCCGGACGAGGATCCACCGCGGGCTCGTGCGGCCGGACGGTGCCGTCGATGAGAAGCTGGATCAGGTTGGCGCGCAACATGTCCCAGTCGTGGTAATGGTCCTCGCGGCAGTCCTCGCACACGACGACCAGGCCGCGTACACCGCGATTGGCCAGCAAGGCCTCGTAGAGTGCGAGATCGGCGAGATCCTCCTCGACCGCGAGCCGCTCGTTCTCGTCCAACGGGATACCCGGCTCCACGCTGTCCAATGCGGATGCGGGATCGCTGGGATCGTCGGCGAACGGATCCGGCGGGAGGCCGGGTGGCAGGTGGTCACGCACCACACCACCGTAGCCGATCCGCGGGTGCGCGCGCCGCAGGCGTTCACCGGTCGAGCGCACCTGTTGAGAGTAGGTCGGGCGACCTCATCGGCGCGAAGACTCCTGTGTGACGATCGCCGCAACAAGGGACTCGATACCATGGTCCGATGACTGCTGTTCGTACCGGTGGAGACGATCCCGGCAAGGTCGCGATGCTCGGCCTGACCTTCGACGACGTCCTGTTGCTGCCCTCGGCGTCGGACGTGATACCCAGCGAGGTCGACACCTCGTCGCGGGTGACCAAGAACGTGACGCTGCGTGTCCCGCTGGTGAGTTCGGCGATGGACACCGTGACCGAGTCCCGGATGGCGATCGCGATGGCGCGCGCCGGGGGTATGGGTGTCCTCCACCGCAATCTGTCGATCGAGGAGCAGGCCGGCCAGGTCGAGACCGTCAAGCGGTCCGAGGCGGGCATGGTCACCGATCCGGTGACGTGCACCCCCACGCACACGCTCGCCGAGGTGGACGCCATGTGTGCGCGCTACCGCATCTCCGGCCTGCCCGTCGTCGACGACAAGGGTGAGCTCGTCGGCATCATCACCAACCGCGACATGCGGTTCGAGGTCGACCAGAGCCGTCCGGTCGCCGAGGTGATGACCAAGGCCCCGCTCATCACCGCCCAGGAGGGGGTCTCCGCCGAGGCCGCACTGGGACTGCTCCGCCGGCACAAAATCGAGAAGCTGCCGATCGTCGACGGCAACGGTCGCCTGACCGGACTCATCACCGTCAAGGACTTCGTCAAGACCGAACAGCATCCGCTGGCGACCAAGGACTCCGACGGACGGTTGCTCGTCGGGGCGGCCGTCGGAACCGGTGACCCGCAGTGGGACCGGGCGATGGCGCTGGCCGACGCCGGGGCCGACGTGATCATCGTCGACACCGCCCACGCGCACAACCGGCTCGTACTCGACATGGTGGCCAAGCTGAAGGCCGAGGTCGGCGACCGGGTGGACGTGGTAGGCGGCAACGTCGCGACCCGCGAGGCCGCGCAGGCCCTCGTCGACGCCGGCGCCGATGCGGTGAAGGTCGGCGTCGGACCGGGCTCGATCTGCACCACCCGCGTCGTGGCGGGTGTCGGCGCCCCGCAGATCACCGCCATCCTCGAAGCCGTGGCGGTCTGTCAGAAGGCCGGGGTGCCCGTGATCGCCGACGGTGGCCTGCAGTACTCGGGTGACATCGCCAAGGCACTCGCGGCGGGAGCGTCGACCGCGATGCTCGGTTCGCTCCTCGCCGGCACCGCCGAGGCGCCCGGCGAACTGGTCCTGGTCAACGGCAAGCAGTTCAAGAGCTACCGCGGCATGGGTTCGCTGGGTGCGATGCAGGGTCGCGGACAGGCGAAGTCGTATTCCAAGGACCGCTACTTCCAGGACGACGTCCTCAAAGAGGAGAAGCTGGTTCCCGAGGGCATCGAGGGACGGGTGCCGTTCCGCGGTCCGCTGTCGCAGGTGATCCATCAGCTCGTCGGCGGCCTGCGTGCCGCCATGGGTTACACCGGCGCGTCCACGATCCCGGATCTGCAGACCGCACGGTTCGTCCAGATCACCGCGGCGGGCCTGAAGGAATCCCACCCGCACGACATCACGCTGACCGCAGAGGCACCCAACTACTATTCCCGCTGAACTCCCCGAGGTCGTTCCCGCCGGACTCGTCCGGCGGGCCAGGCCGTAGGGTCGTTGTGCAGCTGAACTCCGCAGAAAGGCGCAGTGGTGCGTGACCTCGTCGAAATCGGCATGGGCCGGACAGCCCGACGGACCTACGAGCTGGGGGACATCAGCATCGTCCCGTCCCGTCGGACCCGTTCGTCCAAGGACGTCTCCACCGCATGGCAGATCGATGCCTACCGGTTCTCCTCGCCGATCCTGAGCCACCCGACCGATGCCCTGGTGTCGCCGTCGGTCGCGATCGAACTGGGCAAGCTCGGCGCGCTCGGCGTCCTGAACGGTGAGGGGCTGTGGGCCCGTCATCGCGACGTCGAGGCGAAGATCGCCGAACTCGTCGCCATCGCGGCGGAGGACCCGGATCCCTATGCGGCGGTTCGACACCTGCAGCAACTCCACTCGGCCCCGCTCGACAGCGGGTTGCTCGGCGAGGCCGTGGCCCAGGTCCGCGACGCGGGGGTCACCACGGCCGTTCGCGTCAGTCCGCAGCACGCACCCGAGCTGACCCCGGCGCTGCTGGCCGCCGGGGTGGAGATCCTGGTGGTGCACGGCACGATCATCTCGGCGGAGCACGTGGCGCAGGTCGATGCCGACGGCACGCAGCGGGAACCGCTGAACCTGAAGACCTTCATCGCCGATCTCGACGTACCGGTCATCGCGGGCGGCGTGCACGACCACCGCACCGCGCTGCACCTGATGCGGACGGGTGCCGCGGGCGTGATCGTCGGCTACGGTTCCGCCGCGGGAGCCACCACGACGGGCGAGGTGCTCGGCATCGGTGTGCCGATGGCCACCGCCATCGCCGACGCCGCCGCCGCGCGTCGCGACTACCTGGACGAGACCGGCGGTCGCTACGTCCACGTCATCGCCGACGGCGACATCCACAGCTCGGGCGACATCGTCAAGGCGATCGCCTGTGGAGCCGACGCCGCGGTCCTCGGAACCTCGCTCGCCGCAACGAGTTCCGCGCCCGGCAACGGATGGTACTGGCCGTCGGCCGCTGCTCACCCCGACACCCCGCGCGGCGCCCTCCTGCAGGTCGCCGCGGGCGAGGACCGACCGAGTCTCGAGCGGGTTCTCTACGGCCCCTCCGACGACCCGTACGGCGAACTGAATGTCGTCGGCGCACTGCGTCGGGCCATGGCGAAGGCCGGTTACTGCGACCTCAAGGAATTCCAGCGCGTGGGGTTGTCCGTCCGCGGCTGATAGTTAGGGTGACCTGGGTCTCTTTATGTGACAATGCGCGTTAGTATGTTCGGCATGGGATTCGACAAGTCGACCGAACACGCCACCGACTTCGACGTTCTGATCGTCGGCTCCGGGTTCGGCGGCAGCGTGAGTGCGTTGCGGCTGGTGGAGAAGGGGTACCGCGTCGGCGTGGTCGAGGCCGGGCGTCGGTTCGAGGACGAGGACTTCGCCAAGACAAGTTGGCGTCTCAACCGATGGTTGTGGGCACCGAAGCTGGGCCTGTACGGCATCCAGCGCATCCACGCCCTGAAAGACGTGATGATCCTCGCCGGGGCGGGGGTGGGCGGCGGCTCGCTCAACTACGCCAACACGCTCTACAAGCCCCCGACGCCCTTCTTCACCGATCCCCAGTGGAATCACATCACCGACTGGGAGGACGAGCTCACCCCGTACTACGACCAGGCCCGGCGGATGCTCGGGGTGGTCACCAACCCGACGGTCACCGCGTCCGACCGCGTGGTCGCCGAAGTCGCCGCCGAGATGGGGGTCGGGGACACGGTGACCCCGACGCCGGTCGGTGTGTTCTTCGGCGCGAAGACCGGCCTGTCCGGCGCGCCCGGTGAGACCGTCGCCGACCCGTACTTCGGCGGCGCGGGTCCGGACCGGACCGCCTGTACCGAATGCGGCGCCTGCATGACCGGATGCCGGGTGGGTGCCAAGAACACCCTGCTGAAGAACTATCTCGGTCTAGCGGAGAGCCACGGCGCCACCATCATCGACCGGACCACGGTGGACTCGCTACAGCAGCGCGCCGACGGTGTCTGGGAGGTGGGTACGCATCACTCGTCGTCGTGGGGGCCGCTCGGACGCCGCCGGCGCACGATCACGGCGGGTCAGGTCATCCTGGCGGCCGGCACGTTCAACACCCAACGACTGCTGCACCACGCGAAACTCGGTACGCTGCCGCAGATCTCGGACGCGATGGGCCGGCTCACGCGCACCAACTCGGAGTCGATCCTGGGTGCGATGGGGTCGCGGATCGACCCGGAGAACGACTACTCGCGCGGCGTCGCGATCACTTCGTCGTTCTACCCCGAGCCGAACACGCACATCGAACCGGTGCGATACGGCAAGGGCTCCAACGCGATCGCGTACCTGCAGACCCTGCTCACCGATGGCGGGACCCGGCGCAACCGATTCGGGCAGTTCCTGCGTCAGGTCGCCCGCAACCCGTTCCTGCTGGTGCGGTTGCTCGTGGTGCGACAGTGGAGTGAGCGGACCGTGATTGCCCTGGTCATGCAGAACAACAACAACTCGCTGACCACCTTCGTCCGCAAGCGCGGACCGCTGCGGTACGTCACCAGCAAACAGGGCCACGGTGAGCCGAATCCGACGTGGATTCCCAAGGGCAACGAGGCAACTCGCCGTATCGCGGCGAAGCTCGACGGCGGCGTCGCCGGCGGGACCTGGGGCGACATCGTCAACATGCCGCTGACCGCGCACTATCTCGGCGGCTGCGCGATCTCCGACGACCCGGACAACGGCGTCATCGATCCCTACCAGCGCGTGTGGAACTACCCGACGTTGCACATCGCGGACGGTGCGTCGGTGTCGGCGAACCTCGGCGTCAATCCGTCGCTGACGATCTGTGCGCAGGCGGAACGCGCGGCGGCACTGTGGCCGAACAAGGGCGAACAGGACCGGCGTCCTGCCCAGGGCGAGCCGTATCGCCGCATCGAGCCCGCGACGCCGACGTCCCCGGTGGTGCCGGCCGACGCACCCGGCGCCCTGCGGCTGCCGATCACCCCGGTCGTCCCGGCCACTCCACTGACGGCTCAACGGATCTCGTAGCGTCGGTGCGCCGATCACCCGCCCTGTGAGCACGTAACCCCGGTCGGCGGCGTCGGCGGGTAGTGTCGTCGTCCAGTGCCGAACGGGGGAGACGCATGTCGGGGACAGAACCGCTGACCGTGGTGTTGGCGGGCGGAAGTGGTTCGCTGGGTACGCATCTGGCGACCGATCTCGCCGCGCGTGGGCATCATCCGGTCATCCTGACGCGGCGGATCGATCCGTCGTCGCCGTTCGAACAGGTGGGGATCTCCTGACCTGAAAGTGGGCGGTTTTCGGTCAGTTTCGATGTGGAAGTTCC
>NZ_JAMBDT010000167.1:0-5734 GCF_025143765.1 Gordonia sp. p3-SID1431 | reverse complement strand
GCGGACCCACGGGTCCGCGCGGCGGGCCGACCGGGCCGGGCGGTGGCCCGGGGCGTCGCGGAGGCGCCGGGGACGGGGTCGGCGGAAGGGTGGCGGCCTTGCGAACGGCTGGACGGCCCGGCACGGGTGTGACGAGCGACGCGGCGCGGACGGCACGCTCACGCGCGACCGGCACGTCGTCGGCTGTCGCGGTGACCACGCCCATGCGCCGGCGGTGGAAGCTCTCGGGCTTGCCGAAGAGCCGGATGTCGGTCTCGGGTACGGCAAGTGCGGCGGCGACGTTCTCGAAACCGATCGCCGGCTCGTCGAGTTGCCCGTAGATGACGGCCGAGGCACCCGGGGACGCGAGCGTGACGTCGACCGGGAGACCGAGGATCGCGCGTGCATGCATCTCGAACTCGGACAGGCGCTGGGTCGCCATCGTGACGAGGCCGGTGTCATGGGGCCGCGGGCTGACCTCGGAGAAGTAGACGTCGTCGCCCTTGACGAACAGTTCGACGCCGAAAACGCCGCGCCCGGCCAGCTTTCCGTCACCGAGGGCGGTGGCGATGCGCGCCGCGATCGAGGTCGCCGAGGCGTGCGCGTCGGTGCTCATCTCATGCGGCTGCCAGCTCTCCACGTAGTCGCCGTTGATCTGCCGGTGGCCGATGGGCGCACAGAAGTGGGACGTGAGCCGGCCGGTGGCCGGATCGATCGCACGAACCGTGAGAAGAGTGATCTCGTAATCGAATTCGACGAAGCCCTCGACGATGACGCGACTGCCCTGTACCCGACCGCCGGTGTTCGCGGTCTCCCAGGCCGAGGCCAGCTCCTCGGGGCCCCGCACGACCGACTGTCCCTTGCCCGACGACGACATGACGGGCTTGATCACACACGGGAACCCGACCTGGCGGGCCGCGACGGTGACCTCCTCGAGAGTGTCGGCGAAGAGATACGGCGACGTCGGCAGCCCGAGTTCCTCATCGGCGAGACGTCGGATTCCTTCGCGGTTCATGGTGGCGACGACCGCGCTCGCGGTGGGGATGACCTCGGCGATACCGCGTTCGGCGACGTCGACGAGGGCCTCGGTGGCGATCGCCTCGATCTCGGGCACCACGTACGCGGGACGATGCTTGTCGATGACCGCGTGCAGGGCGGCGGGATCGGTCATGTCGATGACCTCGGCATGGTGGGCGACCTGGTGGCCGGGCGCGTCGGCGTAGCGATCGACGGCGACGACCTCGACGCCCAGTCGCTGGAACGCGATCACGACCTCTTTGCCGAGTTCACCTGCCCCGAGGACCATCACCTTGGTCGCGGTCGGACTCAGCGGCGTGCCGATGACGTCCGGCGGCCCGGTCGTCGGCGCCGGCTGGGCTGCGCTGGTCGCACTCTCGCTGTTCGACGTCATCCTCAAATCCTACTTGCCGCCAGCACAGATCTCGGCGCACTCCTCCACCTCGTCGAACGCACCGGGAACCGTCGCGTGGTCATCCCGTCACCTCGTGCACGTAGCACCAGCGCCACACCTCGTCCGGTTCGGCCGAACGCATGACCGGGTGTCCGGTCTCGTGGAAGTGACCGGTCGCGTGCCGTCGCGGGCTCGAATCGCAACAACCGATGTGCCCGCACGTCAGGCACTTCCGAAGATGTGCCCAGTGGGTCTCGCCGATCGCGACACAATCCTGGCAACTGCGGTCGTCGCCCGATGCGGGCGCCGGGTCGGCGGCCGGCGCGGCGTCGAACGACTCCAGTTCGACGCAGCGCGCCGTGGTCGAGGCGTCGAAACCAGACCCCGCCGGCCCGGACGCGGCCGCGGACGATGACTTCCGCCGAAAGATCTTCATGCCCGACATTATCCATCGGGCCGGCGCGATTAGAGTCGCTCGAATGGGCGCATCGCTACTGCTGGTCGCGGTCATCGCCGTGGCGGTCGCCGCGTTGTGTCGTCGCTATGGCTGGTCCTCGCCGCTGGTGCTGGTCACCGTCGGTCTCGGGATCGCATGGATTCCCGAGTTGCCCTCGGTGGCCCTGGAACCCGAGCTCGTGCTCTTCCTCATCCTGCCGCCGCTGCTGTACTCGGCCGCGCAGGAGAGTTCATATCAGGCGTTCCGCGCCAACTGGCGTGCAATCGGATTCCTGGCGGTCGGCCTGCCGCTGGTGACGACCCTGGTGGTCGGATACGTCGCATACCTCGTCGTCCCCAATCTCCCGCTCGCCGCGGCACTGGTCCTCGGTGCGGTCGTCGCGCCGCCGGACGCGGTGTCGGCGCAGGCGATCGGCCGCCGGCTCGGTCTGCCGCGCCGGATGATGACGCTGCTCGGCGGCGAGAGCCTGCTCAACGACGCGACGGCCCTCACCGCGTTCCGGATCGCGCTCGCCGCGGCGGTGGGGGCCACCGCGACGGTCGGCGAAGGGGTCCTGACGTTCGCGGTGGCCGCCCTCGGCGGCCTGATCGTGGGCCTCCTCGTCGGGGTGGTCGTGTCCTGGGTGCGTGTCTGGCTCACCGACCCGCCGATGGAGACCGCCATCGGCATCATCGTCCCGTTCGCCACGTACTACGCGGCCGAGGAACTGCACGGTTCGGGTGTCATCGCGGTGGTCACCGCCGGTCTCTACCTCGGCCACCGATCGGTGCGGCTGGGCTATGCGACGCGCCTGCAGGACGAGGCGGTGCGCAAGTCGATCGACACCATCCTCGAGTCGTTCGTCTTCTTGCTCATCGGGCTCCAGCTGCCCATGCTCATCGAGGGTGTCGAGAACGAGTCGTGGACGCAGATCGCCATCGACGCCGCGGCGGTCCTGGCAGCGACGATCCTCGTGCGCATCGTCTGGGTCTACCCGGCGACCTATCTGCCCCGACTGCTCTCGCGACGGATCCGCGACCGCGAGCCGCCGCCGAGTCCGGCGTCGGTGTTCGTCGTCTCCTGGGCCGGTATGCGTGGCGTGGTGTCACTGGCCGCCGCGTTCGCCATCCCCGTCTACACCGAGACGAACGAACCGTTCCCCGCCCGCGCCGAGATCCTGTTCCTGACCTTCGTGGTCGTGGTGGGGACGTTGCTGATCCAGGGCACCACCCTGCCCTGGGTGATCCGCTTCCTCGGGGTGAGCGGCGACGAGCGCGCCCAGGACCGGCTGGCGTATGCGGCCGCGCAGGACCGTGCGTCCCGGGAATCCGAACGGCGCCTCGACGATTACGCCACCGAACTGTCCGACGACGATCCGCGCCGGCTCCAGGTGGCGATGCTGCGCAAGTGGATCACCACGCAGCGCAATGTGGCCTGGGAGGAACTCGGCCGGGGTCCCGAGGATCTCGGCGAGAGTCCGACGTCCGCCGGGGCACGACTCCGGACGGAGATCCTGCAGATCCAGCGCGCGGTCTTCATCGCCGAACGCGACGCCGGACGCATCGACGACGAGGTCCTGCGAATCGCGTTGCGCCGGCTCGACTTCGCCGAGGGACAGGGCGACCGGGATCCCTAGCTCCCTGAGGAGCCCGGAGCTTGCGGGCGACACCCCCCTCGCTCCCTGAGGAGCCCGGAGCTTGCGGAGGGCGTCTCGAAGGGTCCCCCGTCCGAACGAACCCGGGGAGTTCTGCCCATTCCCGCTTCGATGAGCCCTGCCCTACCTTCGCTTCCATGAACACGACCATCACCCGCCTGGCCACTGCCGTCGCTTCCCTCGTCCTCACCGCCGGCGCGCTCGCCGTCGGCTCCTCGACCGCGGCCGCCGCGCCCTCGGCACCGTCCTGCGATGCCGGACAACGGACCGTCACCTCCGTCGTCACCGCCCGGTCGGCGGCGTCGATCTGTCAGTGGCGCGCCGACGGCACCCTCGAGTACCGGGGTGTCGCGCGTTCGAGTGGGAACACCCTGTGCATCCCGGTGTCCGAGGTGCACGTGCAGGAGAACGGCAGCGGCCGTCACTACTACGTCGCCTACAACAACGGGTACAAGTACTCGGTCTTCGACGGACTGGGCCTGAGCATCGTCGGCCCGGACGGGCGGTTGATCAGCTCCGAAGACGCGATCGGCTGAGCGAGGCCCTCACTCGTCGTCGACGAATGCGGCGAACACGGTCGTCTCCTCGGTCCGGCCCCGCAGCGAGGTGGTCTCCTGCTCCTCCCACCGCTCGGCCTCACCCCGCTGTGCGGCCTTGACCGCGCGTCCGGAGGCCAACGGCCGCCGCGGATCCCGTTTGGCCAGTTCTGACAGGCGGGCACTCTCGTTGACCGGGTCACCGATGACGGTGTACTCGAATCTCTCGATGGCACCGACGTTCCCGGCGACCACGGCCCCGTGGCTGACCCCGATCCCGGCCGACAGGTCGGGCACCTCCTCGGCCAGGCCGCGAACGATGTCGCGCGCGGCGGCGAGCGCGCTGCCCGCGGCGTCGTCGAGGTCGATGGGTGCGCCGAAGATGGCGAGCACCGCGTCGCCCTCGAATTTGTTCACCAGGCCGTCGTGTTCCTCGACCGCCCGCACGATGACCGCGAAGAACTTGTTGAGGATCTCGACCACCTCGGTCGGGCGTCGTCGTGCGGCAAGCGTCGTCGAACCGATGACGTCGACGAAGAGCGTGGCGGCGAGGCGTTCGGTCCCACCGAGTTCCGGGTTCGACGACATGGCCGCCTCGGCGACTTCGTGGCCCACGTGGCGTCCGAAGAGATCTCTGATGCGTTCTCGCTCACGGAGTCCCGCGACCATCGAGTTGAAACCGACCTGCAGGTCCCCGAGTTCGGTGCCGTCGTAGACGACGAGGTCGGCGTTGTCGAGGTCACCGTCGCTCACGCGGTTCATCCCGGCGCGCACGCTGCGGATGGGGCCGGTGACGCTCATGCTCGACAGCAGCGTCAGCAGCAGGCCGGTGAAGAGTGCGGTGACCCCGAGGACCGTGGCCCCGACGAACAGGTCGAGCTTGGAGGTCTCGTCCCGCGCGAGCCCGAAGGCCAGCACCAGCAGGATGCCGATGATCGGGATCGCCGAACCCACCATCCACGAGACGACCGACCGCGCCTTCACACCGGTGCGTTTGCGTCGACGGTGTCCGGCCGAGATCAGTTCCGCCGCAACGGGACGCAGCGTGAAGTCGATGAACAGATACGAGATCGCCACCACCACGACGCCACTGAGGCTCACCACGAACAGCGTCTTCGGGATCAGCTGCGGGTCGACGATCCCGTACATGATGGTGAGCATCACGGTGGCGATGCCCCACAGGAATCCCTGCACCAGTGACAACCGCCACGGCAGCCGCATCGTCCGACGGGCATCGCGCTTGGTCGGCGCGACGTCGCGGATCGCCCAGCGCAGATCACGGACGCCGACGTAGGTGCCCCATCCGATTCCCACGACGAAGGCTGCGGTGATGTAGACGGGCACCACGATGAAGTTGACCCACCACAGTTCGGCGGTGAAGATGGTCGGCTGCGGGATGCCGACCGCGGTGAGCGCGACCGCGACGATCGCCCCGAACAGGTTGGCCACCACGATCGACGCGGTCAGCAGCGTCTGGATGCGGACCCGCTGTTTGACCGAGCTCTCGCCGACGGAGCCGAGCAGGATGGACCCGTAGTCGCGACTCCCCCGCTTGGCACGCATGGGCACTAGCTAATCACGAGCCGACCGCGAATCCGCGACGAGCTTGCCGAGCGGAGCATCACCCCGCCCCAACCCTGCTCCCTAATCCGAAGAAAGCGACCCCATTGCTCCCTGAGGTGTGAGGAGCGCAAGCAACTGCCCGCCGCCCCACTGGC
>NZ_JAMBDT010000166.1:0-5951 GCF_025143765.1 Gordonia sp. p3-SID1431 | reverse complement strand
ATGTGGATCCAGGTGAGGTCCCACGGGCCGGCGATCCCGACGATGAATGTCACGTAGCCGATGCCGATGATGACCGCGCCCAGGGCGAGGGAGATACGGGCGCCGAAGACGGCGTTGATGCGACCGCTGATGTGTGAGAACACGAACATGACCAGACCGCTGGGCGCGAGGATGAGACTCGCGTGCACCATGTCGTACCCGAAGCCGTCCGGGCTGTTCGTCGGGGCCATCAGCAACTGGATCGGGATGAGTTGCATCGCGTAGAAGGCGAAACCGGTCGCGATCGAGGCCAGATTCGTCAACAGCAGCGGGCGCTTGCCCAGGATGCGGAGATCGATCAACGGACTGTCGCGACGGAGTTCGACGAGGACCCACGCGCCCAGCGACACGAGGAAGCCGGCGAACAGACCGAGCGTCAGCGGAGCGGACCATCCCCACTCGGCGCCCTTGGACAACGGCAGCAGCAGACAGACGAGGAGCACCGTCAGACCGAGGGCGCCGAGCGCGTCGAACCGGCCGCCGGAGGGCTTGGCGGTGGAGCGGACCGTGAGGGCCACGCCGACACCGGCCAGCGTCGCGGCACCCGCACACGACCAGAACAGGGCGTGCCAGCTCACGTGTTGGGCGATGAGGGCGGCGACGGGGAGCCCGAGCGCACCGCCGATACCGAGTGAGGCGCTCATCGTTCCCACCGACGAGCCGAGGTGGCGGGGCGGGACGATGTCGCGCATGACGCTGATGCCGAGCGCGACGATGCCGAAACCCAGCCCCTGGAGACCGCGGCCGATGATGAACAGCGGGAGCGACGTCGCGACCGCACAGGCCACGGAACCCGCTGCGACGAAGCCGAGACTGACCAGGATGGCGAGGCGTTTGCCGTACATGTCGCCGATCCGCCCGCCGATGGGGGTGGCGACCGCGCCGAGCAGCAGCGTGATGGTGATCGCCCACGTGGTGTCGGAGGCGTCGGCGTCGAGCAGAGCGGGCAGCTGAGGGATCAGCGGCACGATGATCGTCTGCATAAGCGCGACGACGATGCCGGCGAGGCAGAGCACGGCCACCGCGAGTCGCGGGTGGGGCTTCTCGGCGGTGGGATCGGGGGGCGGGAGGTCCGGAGTGCTGTCCGTCGTCCCGTCGGCGTCGGTGCGGCTGGTCACGCCGTCATCCCGCTGGTTCCGCTCATCGATTGTGCACACCTCCGAACGACCAGGATATCCGGCGGGTCGCGGGTGCAGACGTTCGCACCCGGCGGGAAGCCCCGGCGTCCGGGCTACGCGAGGTCTGCCAGGCCGACGGGACGGGGCCAGCGCGGGGTGAGTCCGTCGCCCGACGAGACGCCGCGGATGCGGCGCACCACCCAGGGGCCGAGAAAGGTGCGGGCCCACTCCGCGTTCTGTCGCCGCTGCTCCCGGCGGGTGGCGACCGCGGCGGCGGCCAGCGTCTCGGGCGTGATGTGGTGGTCGACGCCGAGCAGGTCGAGGACCCGGCCGGCCATCTGTGCGTGACCGAGCGGCGACATGTGCAGGCGATCGGCGTCCCACATGCGGTAGTCGTCATAACCGGCCATCCGCCAGAAGTCGCCGATCACTGCACCGTGCTTCTCGGCGACCGCCCGGACGAGCTCGTTGTAGATGGCGACCCGTCCACGCAGCATCCGGAACACCGGAGCCCATCCGGTGTCGTAGGCGGTGAAGACGACGACGGTGGCGCCCGTCGCGGTCAGGTCGCGCAGGGCCGCGTCGTACCGCGCGATCATCGCGTCGAGGTCGAGGGACGGGCGCATGAGATCGTTGCCGCCGGCGTAGATGGTGACCAGGTCGGGCTCCAGGGCGATCGCCGGACCGATCTGCTGGGCGAGCACCTCGTCGAGCAACCGGCCGCGGATGGCCAGGTTCGCATAGCCGAAGCCCGCGCCGCCCTCGGCGGGCGCCGCGACGGCGAGTTGTTCGGCGACACGGTCGGCCCACCCGCGTACCCCGTTGGGTCGGGCCGGGTCCGGATCGCCGACTCCCTCGGTGAACGAGTCGCCCAAGGCGACGTAACGGGTGAAGCCCACGGCAACGCCTTCCGGTCGGATCGGAGTGGTTCCGACGACGCTAATCCCGTGCGCCGTCGGCCGACAAAGCGAGCCCGTGACAGAGCGATCGGTCGGCATTCCGACGGAGCGATCGATCGGCATTCGCGAATTCCCGACGCCGCGGATCTCTCATTGTCGAATCCTGCTGGAGAGTATTTCTCAACACTGCGGCAATGAGTGCCACGTACATTGCGCGGCAATTGTTTTCGATCACCTCTCCGGAGGCGTCACAGTGCCGTGCCGCCGCCTTTCCGACGCGGTGGACGGCGTCGGGGAGCACGGTTTCCGAGGGGGTCGAAGGCGGTGTGAGGGGGTGGCCGAACGGCCGGTCTCGGTGAGTAGGATCACGACGTGAACTGCCCGTGGAAACGGGTCGGCGTCGTCGGGACATTCGCGTCGATCCGTGTCCGCCGGGAGTTTGTTCGCGCGATCTCCACCGCGATTGTGCGAGTCGCTGAGCACGCGCCGGACCGGCGCAGGCGTGAGAGAAAGAGAACACCACGATGTTCGACAAGGTTCTGGTCGCCAACCGCGGCGAGATCGCCATCCGCGCATTCCGCGCCGCCTACGAACTGGGTGCGCGCACGGTCGCGATCTTCCCGTACGAGGATCGCAACTCCGTGCACCGGCTGAAGGCCGACGAGTCCTACCAGATCGGGGTGCCGGGACATCCGGTGCGGGCCTACCTGTCGGTCGACGAGGTCGTCGGCGCGGCGGTCCGGTGTGGCGCCGATGCGATCTACCCCGGTTACGGATTCCTGTCGGAGAACCAGGGTCTCGCCGCCGCGTGCGCGGAGGCGGGCATCACCTTCGTGGGCCCGAGCGCCGACATCCTGGAGATGACCGGCAACAAGGCGACCGCGGTGGCCGCGGCGAAGGCGGCGGGGATCCCCGTGCTCGCGAGTTCGGAGCCGTCGTCGGATCTCGACGAGTTGCTCGCCGCGGCGCAGGACATGCAGTTGCCGGTCTTCGTCAAGGCGGTCGCGGGTGGCGGCGGGCGGGGGATGCGCCGTGTCGACGAGCGCGCCGACCTCGCCGAGGCCATCGCGGCCGCGTCGCGCGAGGCCGAGGCCGCGTTCGGCGACGCGACGGTGTTCCTGGAGCAGGCCGTGGTCAACCCGCGGCACATCGAGGTGCAGATCCTCGCCGACACCTACGGCAACGTCATCCACCTCTACGAGCGCGACTGCAGCCTGCAGCGCCGCCATCAGAAGGTGATCGAGCTCGCGCCCGCACCGAACCTCTCCGACGAGTTGCGCGAGCAGATCTGCTCGGACGCAGTGGCTTTCGCGCGATCGATCGGCTACTCGTGCGCGGGCACGGTGGAGTTCCTGCTCGACGAACAGGGTCGCCATGTGTTCATCGAGATGAACCCGCGTATCCAGGTCGAGCACACGGTGACCGAGGAGATCACCGATGTGGACCTCGTCAGCGCGCAGCTGCGCATCGCATCGGGGGAGTCGCTGGCGGATCTCGGACTGACCCAGGACACGATCCGCATCCGCGGTGCCGCGCTGCAGTGCCGGATCACCACCGAGGACCCCGCCAACGGCTTCCGGCCCGATGTCGGGCGCATCACCGCCTACCGCAGCCCCGGCGGTGCCGGCGTCCGGCTCGACGGCGGTGCGAACCTCGGTGCCGAGGTGAGTGGTCACTTCGACTCGATGCTCGTCAAACTGACTTGTCGCGGACGGGATTTCCCGACCGCGGTGCGGCGTGCGCGCCGCGCCGTGGCCGAGTTCCGAATCCGTGGCGTCGCGACCAACATCCCGTTCCTGCAGGCGGTGCTCGACGATCCGGATTTCCGCGCCGGGCGCGTCACGACCTCGTTCATCGACGAGCGTCCCGGTCTGCTGACCTCGCGTTCGTCGGCCGACCGCGGTACCAAGATCCTGTCGTACCTGGCCGACGTCACCGTGAACAAGCCGCACGGTGAGCGGCCCACCACGGTGTACCCGCGCGACAAGCTGCCCACCGTCGAGCGTTCGGTGCTCACGTCGCCGCCGAACGGCTCGCGGCAGCGTCTGTTGGAGCTCGGACCCGAGGGGTTCGCGCGCGACCTGCGCGAGAACCCGCGGCTGGGCATCACCGACACGACGTTCCGCGATGCGCATCAATCGCTGCTCGCGACTCGCGTGCGCACCAACGGGCTGCTCAACGTGGCGCCGTACGTGGCCGCGCTGACCCCCGAACTGCTGTCCGTCGAGTGCTGGGGCGGGGCGACCTACGATGTGGCGCTTCGCTTCCTGAAGGAAGACCCGTGGGATCGGCTGGCGCAGTTGCGGGAGGCGATCCCCAACATCTGTCTGCAGATGCTGTTGCGCGGCGCCAACACGGTCGGTTACACGCCGTATCCCACCAAGGTGACGACCGCGTTCGTGTCCGAGGCGACCGACGTCGGCATCGACATCTTCCGGATCTTCGACGCGCTCAACAACATCGACGCGATGCGACCCGCGATCGACGCGGTCCGCGAGACCGGTACGGCGGTGGCCGAGGTGGCGATGAGCTACACCGGCGATCTGTCCGACCCGGGCGAGGACCTCTACACGCTCGACTACTACCTGCGGCTGGCCGAACAGATCGTGGAGGCGGGCGCGCACGTCCTGGCGATCAAGGACATGGCGGGTCTGCTGCGCGCTCCCGCGGCGACCACCCTGGTGTCGGCGCTGCGGCGTGAGTTCGATCTGCCGATCCACGTGCACACCCACGACACCCCGGGTGGACAGCTGGCGACCTACATGGCCGCGTGGCAGGCGGGGGCCGACGCGGTCGACGGCGCCAGTGCCGCGCTGGCGGGCACCACGAGCCAGCCGCCGCTGTCGGCGATCGTCGCCGCGACCGCCCACACCGAGCGGGACAGCGGCATCGACCTCGCGCGGGTGTGCGACCTCGAGCCGTACTGGGAGGCGCTGCGAAAGGTCTACTCGCCGTTCGAGTCCGGTCTCCCGGCGCCGACCGGGCGGGTCTACTCCCACGAGATCCCGGGCGGGCAGCTGTCGAACCTGCGGCAGCAGGCCATCTCCCTCGGGCTGGGCAACAGGTTCGAGGCCGTCGAGCAGGCGTACGCCGCCGCTGATTCGATGCTCGGCCGACTGGTCAAGGTGACCCCGTCGTCGAAGGTCGTCGGCGACCTCGCGCTCGCGCTGGTCGGCCGCGGCATCACCGCCTCGGACTTCGCGGCCGACCCGGCCTCCTACGACATCCCGGACTCGGTGATCGGCTTCCTGCGCGGCGAGCTGGGCGACCCACCCGGTGGCTGGCCCGAACCGCTGCGCACCCTCGCGCTGCAGGGCCGCGCGCCGGCCCCCGAGGTCACCCCACTGTCCGCCGACGACGAGGCCATCCTCGACAAGCCGGGTCGTGACCGTCAGGTCCGGCTCAACCACCTGCTCTTCCCCGGTCCGGCAAAGGAATTCGAGGAGCACTACGAGGCCTACGGTGACACGTCGAGGCTCTCGGCCAACCAGTTCTTCTACGGACTGCGCTACGGCGAGGAACACCGCGTCGAACTCGAACCCGGTGTCGATCTGCTCATCGGGCTGGAGGCGGTCAGCGAACCGGACGAGCAGGGCATGCGAACCGTCATGTGCGTCCTGAACGGTCAGCTGCGTCCGATCGCGGTGCGCGACCACTCCGTCGACTCGGCTGTCGCGTCGGCGGAGAAGGCGGACCGCTCCAACCCGCACCACATCGGTGCCCCGTTCGCGGGCGTCGTGTCGCTGTCGGTCGATGTCGGCGACGAGGTCGCCGCCGGCGCGACGATCGGCACCATCGAGGCGATGAAGATGGAGGCGGCGATCACCGCCCCGGTCGCGGGCACCGTGACCCGACTCGCCATCGGACAGGTCACCCAGGTCGCCCCGGGGGATCT
>NZ_JAMBDT010000165.1:0-6093 GCF_025143765.1 Gordonia sp. p3-SID1431 | reverse complement strand
CGCCTGTCGGGGAGCGGCATCGCGCGATACCACCCCAGCGCGCCGGGGAGGGCGCCGTACTCACCGATCTCGCGGGCGATCCGCGACGCGAACGGTTGCGGAAGTCCCATCCGCTCCCCGAAGTCCGGTTGTGTTCGCATCGCCCAGTCGAGGAACTTTTCGGGCAGGACCGGAATCTGGAAGGCGGCCATGTACCAGGACCGGAAGATCTGTCCGTGGCGCATCGAGCGCAGGAAGGCCCCTGGGTGCGGAACAGACAGGGCGGTCAGCGTTTTCACCCGCTCGGGATGGTGCGCGGCGACCGCCCACCCGACGAGTGCGCCCCAGTCGTGGCCGACGACGTGGGCTCGTACGAGGCCTGCGGCGTCGAGCAAGGCGAGCACGTCCGCGGTCAGTTCGCTCTGCACGTAGTCCCGTCGGCGTGCGGGGCGAGCACCGGGCGAGTACCCACGCTGGTCCGGTGCGAGGGTCCTGAACCCGTTGTCGTGCAAGATTTCCGCGACCAGTTCCCAGCACGAGGCCCGCTGGGGGAACCCGTGCAACAGCACGATCGGTTCACCGTCGATCGGACCTTCGTCGGTGACGTCGAAGGTGTGGGGTCCGCGGTCGAACCGGGTGATGCGCGTCGTCATCGATGACCTTTCTGTGTCCGATTCACACCATGGCGATCACGCGCGCCGGACCGCCGGTACCACCGGCGAACTTCGGTGCGCCGACGATCACGGTCGATTGCGTGTCCGACGGCCAAGTTGTCGCACATTGCTCAGCCGTCCCAGCGCACCCGCAGGATGCGGTCTGCGCCTTCGCCGTCGCTGGTTGTCAGGATCAGCGAGCCGTCGGGCGCAACGGCCACCCCGCGCAGGCGACCATGCTCGTCCTTCAGGGCCTCGGTTCGCGACACCACGTGGCGTCCGTCGTCGGAGAGCTTAAGGAACACCAGTCGTTCACCCTTGAGCGCCGTCAGCACGACGCCGCCGTTGTATGCGCCCCAACCGGTTTCGGGCAGGAATGCGATTCCCGGCAGAGCGATCGTCTCGTTGCCCGAACTCCAGACCGGACCGATCGCGCTGGGGACCCGTACCGGATCGGTCATCGGCACCGATTCGTCGTAGATGATCGGTGTGCGGTCGGGCTTATAGCCGTAGTTGCCCCCAGCGACGATGCGATTCAGTTCGTCGTCGCGGCTCGTGCCCTGCTCGATGGCGTACACGCGACCAGTGCCGGGCTGGACCGCCACGCCCTGTACGTTGCGATGCCCTAGGCTATAGATCGGACTGCGCGGGTTCGGGTTTCCCGGAGCGGGCGCACCGTCGAATTTGATGTGTAAAACTTTGCCGCCCAGCGACTTCTGGTCCTGGGCAACGGATGGTGTGCCTGTGTCGCCGGTACCGACCCAGAGGCTGTCGGCAGTAGCGGAAAGGCCGCATCCGGCACGACTGCCGGAGGACGTCACGGGGATTCCACCGAGGACCGTCCGTTCACGGGTCATCTGCGTCCAGTCCGCACTCACCCGCCACGACACCACCTTGATGGTCTGACCAGTCTGTGGGGCCGGAAGAGGTGCGCCGGCAAGAGGTTCCGGCACGACAAAGGCGCCGGGCACCGTGTACTCCGCTTGACACGAATACACACGGCGGTTGTCCGAGAACCGTTGGTCGATGGCGAGCCCCATGAGGCCCGCCTCGTGGACCGCGAAGATCTTCGACAGGTCTGCTCTGACGTTCACACGTTTTCCACCGGGGCGCACTGCAACAAACCGCCCCGCGCGCTCACCGGAAAGCACGGTGCCATCGGGTGCAACCACTACACCCCAGGGGATGGTCATCCCGCCAGTCACAGCAGTGACCTGCAGCGGCGCTCGAGCATGAGCCGCCGGGCCGGCGAAGAACAACCCAGCCACGACAGCCGCGGACGCGGTCATCGTCACAAGCCCACGGGCCGGTGATGGGACGGATTCTTTGCGTCCATGACGTGTTCGGGTCACAAGGCCTACCGTAACCACGCTCACACCGACGGGGCAGGACATCGGGCGTCTCGATCAGCGAGATCGTGCTCCCGAGGCACGCCAGATGCCGAGACGTCGCGGCCCAACCGGAGCGACCGGGTGGTGGCGACGCCGTCCGAGGTGAGGAATTTGCGTCCCTGTGAACGAGGTCGAAGGGCAATCAATCTGCCCTTCCCACACCCTGAGGTGGACGGAAATTCGTCCTACTCGACGCCCGTCGCGGGAACGAGTCATCCCACTCCCGAACGAAGCAGAGTGTGAATTCGCTTACCGCCCCGGCAGGTACTTCAACGCGCGGACGGCGGTCGGCGTGATGGCGCGGTAGATGCTCGTCGGGACCACCGGCATGCGGTCGATGCCGATGAACCGCTGCTCGGCGATGGTCTGCGGCTCGGTGTACTTCAGGAGGCCCTCCTCACCGTGGCGGCGTCCCATGCCGGAGATACCCATGCCGCCCATCGGGGCCGCCGTCGACGCCCACGCCGCGGCGTAACCCTCGTTGATGTTCACCGTCCCGGCGCGCAGTTGCTCGGCGACTTCCTGCGCCTCGGCGCTGCTACCGGCGAAGACGCTGGCGTTGAGGCCGTAGTCGGTGTCGTTGGCGAGCTTGATCGCCTCGTCGGTGGAGTCCACCGGGTAGATCGAGACGACCGGTCCGAAGGTCTCGTTCGCGAAACACACCATGTCGTCGTTCACGTCGGTGAGGACCGTCGGCTCGAAGAAGAAGGGGCCCAGGTCCGCGCGACGCTTGCCGCCGGCGAGCACCTTCGCGCCCTTGGCGACCGCGTCCTCGACGTGCGCTTCGGCGGTGTCGATCTGGGCGGCCGAGGCCAAGGAACCCATGTCGGCGCTGAAGTCGTAGGAGGCCGACAGCTTCATCGTGGAGACATACGCGGCGAACCGCTCGGCGAAGTCGTCGGCGATCTTCTTGTCGACGTAGATCCGTTCGATCGAGATGCACAGCTGCCCGGAGTTGGAGTACGACGCGCGCGCCGCGCCGCGCACGGCGTTGGCGATGTCGGCACTCGCGGTGACGACCATCGGGTTCTTGCCGCCGAGTTCGGCCGAGAAGCCGATGAGCCGACGCCCGGCCTGTTCGGCGAGGGTGGCCCCGGTCTCCGAGGAGCCGGTGAACATCACGTAGTCGGTGCTGGCCATGATTGCTTGCCCGACAACGCTTCCCGGCCCGGGCACCACGGCGTACAGCTCACGCGGCAGACCCGCCTCGTACAGCAACTCGGCCAGGGCCAGCGCGCAGTACGGCGTCTGGCTGTCCGGCTTGATCACGACGCCGTTGCCGGCGATCAGGGCGGCCACCGCATCGGACACGGCCAGTGTCAGCGGGTAGTTCCACGGGCTGATGATGCCGACCACACCCTTGGGCAGGTACCGCACGCGCACGCTGGTCGCGCCCGGCAGCATGCCCTTGACCTTGCGATCGGCCAGCAGCTTGGGTCCGTTCGTCGCGTAGTGCCGCGCGGTGATCGAGACGTCGATGACCTCTTCTTGCGCGTAGATGCGCGCCTTGCCGGTCTCGGCCTGCGCGATGTCCATCAACGACGCCGCGTTGCGGTGGACCAGGTCGGAGAAACGGTCGATGATCGCGGCGCGGTCGGCCGGCGTGCGGGCCGCCCATCCCTCCTGCGCCTGGCGGGCCCGGGCGACCGCCACCTCGAGATCGTCGGCGGTGGCGACCGGGATGGTCGCCATCTCCGTCCCGCTGAACGCCTCGAGGACGGGGCGCGTGGGACGACTCGCGGCGTCGTCGATGGCGACGAGCGCACCCAGGCGAGCGAAATAGTCGGCGGTGGGCTTCGGCATGGCGGTGCTCCTCAGCGCTGTGCGGGTGTCCGGTCTTCGATGTCGATCGTGGTCTGCGGTCGGGGCTCTACTGGTTGTCTCCCGCCGCGACGAGCACGATGCCGTCGTCGTCGGAGTAGACGATGTCGCCGGGGGTGAACGTCTCGCCGCCGATGGTCAGCGGGACGTCGCGTTCACCGGCGCCGGTCTTGGTCGACTTGCGCGGGTTGGTACCCAGGGCCTTGACCCCGATCGCCATCCCGCCGATGGTCTTGGCGTCGCGGATGGCGCCGTTGACGATGATCCCCACCCAGCCGTTGGAGCGGCCGAGCTCGGCGATGAGGTCTCCGACCAGTGCGGTGTGGACCGACGCGTCGCCGTCGACGACGAGCACCCCGCCGGGGTTGGATTCACCCAGAACCGACTTCAGCAGGGCGTTGTCCTGGAAGCACTTGACCGTCGACACCCGTCCGACGAACTCCCGGTTTCCGCCGAACTGCGTGAACTGGGTGTCGCAGCTTCGGACGTCGGCGCCGATGTCGTCGACGAGGTCGGCCGTCGGGGTGAAGGTCAGCTCGCTCATGCCGAACAGTTTAGGTGTAACCGCAAGTAGCTGGTTACTCGCGGGTAGGGATGGGCCGCACCCCGCCGATGATCTCGGCGACGTCGTCCGGGCGCTCCGACACGAGGAAGTGCCGCGCCCTCGGGAGTACCGCGATCTCATCAGCGTTCAACACCTCGGCGTACCGTCGCTGCTTCCATTCCCAGAAGTGGCGCCACCCCGGGAGCCTGGACGACGCCACGACGACGATCACCGGGACGTCCGGCATCGGCTCGGACCGTCGCAGACTCCGCAACGTCTGGTTCATCGACCCGAACGCGGCGTTCTCGACGAGAAGGGCCAGGAGGTAGGGCGGCTGCCCGAAGACGCGCGTCCTCCATCGGCGCTGCTGCTCGCCTCGACCCTCCGGTGGCGCGGGCACGACGCGGCTCCACACCTGGAAACTCGGCCAGCGACGTATCCCGACGCGGCTCGTCACCGCGCGCGCCGCACCGACCACCCGATGGGCGTTGCCCACCCGGAACGACAGCGGGACGATCCGCCACGGGAACAAGACGAATGACCCGTCGAGGATGACGACACCCGCGGTCCGCTCGGGATATCGGCGTGCGAACGCCTCCACATACAGCGACGCCAGCGAATGCCCCACGACGACAACCGGTTCGGCGATACCCCGAGCGTCGAGCACCGCGGCCATCCGCTCCACCTCGCCCAGCAGCGACGGATGGTGACGCCGACCGATGGGATCGGACAGCCCGTAACCCGGGCGGTCGTACCGCACGACCCGCCACGACGAGACGAGCCGCGCGACAAGCGGATCGAGGTCGAACCAGTTGCTCCCGAGCGCCGCCATGAGCAGCAGCGGCGGACCCGCCCCCTCGTCGAGCACGTGGAGCCGATGCTCCCCGACCGTCACGAACTCACCGGGTGAATCCAGACCCGCGTCGGGTGTCGTCTCGTGCACCCGTCCAGTGTGCCCGCGCGGATGGCGCGGCGTCGCCGGACGGCACGACGCGCTCACCGCCGATCCGTCAGCGGTCGTCCTGCGCGTCCAGGCAGCTCCGCAGCCGTCTCAGGCCGTCCCGGATACGGGATTTCGTGGTGGGCAGGGGCGTGTAGGTGCGCGCCGCCACCTCGGGATAGGTGAGTCCTCCGAAGTACGACATCTCGAGGCTTCCTCGTTGCAGTTCCGTGAGATGTCCGAGGCAGGTGTGCACTGCGCTCACCTCCACCGACCGCAGCACCGCTTCGAGCGGAAGATCCTGCGTCATCTCGGGTTCGGCGGCCCGGACGCCGTACTCCGACAACCGCTCGGTCTGCATGTCCTCGGTACGGACCCGGTCGACGGCGCGCCGGTGCGCGATCGTCATCATCCACGTGATCACCGATCCGCGGGTCGGGTCGTAGTCGGCCGCCCGCTGCCAGTACTGCAGGTAGGCCTCCTGGACGATCTCCTCGGCGTAGTGCCGATCACGCACCACCCGGACGGCCAGACCGTAGATCCGCGAACTGGTCAGGTCATAGAAGCGCGTGAACGCCGCTCGGTCCCCTGCGGCCACCAGAGCCAGCAGGTCGCGTAGGACCTGCGATTCTCCCCCGCCCCCATGATCCGCATTCGCGGTGGCGTCGCTCTCCCTCGGCGCCACGGTTTCAGGTATTGCCGGGTCGAGGACGAGGCACGGGAAGGCTCAGTGGCTGCCTGGGAGTCGCCGTGAACCAGATGAGG
>NZ_JAMBDT010000164.1:0-6151 GCF_025143765.1 Gordonia sp. p3-SID1431 | reverse complement strand
CGCGTCGCGGGCCCCGCAGGGGGCGGGGGGGGGGCCCCCCCCCGGCGGGGCGGGGGGGGGCGGGTGTCGGATCAATTCAGCTCGGCAGCGTCCACGTCGGTGTCGATACGCATGGCGGCCACCAGTTCTCGGTAGAGCTCATCGGTGGCGAGCAGGCTCCGATGGTTGCCGACCGCCCGCACCCGACCGGCTTCGAGGACGACGATCTGGTCGGCGTCCATGATCGTCGAGAGCCGATGCGCGATGGTGACGACGGCTCCGCGAGTGGCCTGTCGACGGATGCCCTCGGCCACAGCCGCCTCGGTCAACCCGTCGAGTTGCGCGGTCACCTCGTCGAGCAGGAGGAGTTCTGGGTCGACCACCAGCGCGCGGGCGAGCGCGATCCGTTGCCGTTCCCCGCCCGACAGCGTTGACGTGGTCACGTCGGTGAGTAGGCCGTCGGGCATGGAATGGACACGCTCATCCATCCGGACGGCCGACAGGGCACGCCACACCTCGTCGTCTGTCGCCTCGGGCGCCGCGTAGACGAGGTTGTCGCGGACCGTTCCGGGGACCAGAGGGGTGTCCTGCTCCACGTAGGCGATGCGTGCTCGCAGATCGTGGAGTGTCCACTGGTCGAGCGGCCGACCGTCGAGCACGATCTCGCCGCGATCCGGTCGTAGGAACTTCAGGAAGAGGGAGAAGATGGTCGTCTTCCCGGCACCCGACGGTCCGACGATGGCAGTGTGTCCGCGGCGTGGGATCGTCAGGTCAATGCCGTTGAGCGCAGCGGGGGAGTCTGGTGCGTATCGGTACACCACGTCGCGCAGTTCGAGTGCGGACGCGGTCCGGTCGACCCGAGCCGACGTGCGATTCGCCACCACCTCGTCGTCGGATTCGGTTCGCAGGTCGGAGATCTCGGCAATCCGCGCAGCCGCGGCCAATCCCGACTGCAAGGCCGTGACACTCTGGGTGAGCAGCGAGACAGGCATCATCAGTTGGAATCCGTAGAGCAGGAATGCGATCAGAGTACTGACGGCCATCGAACCGTCGGCGACGCGCCAGGCCCCGAACGCCAGGACGACCATCACCGCCAGATTGATCCCGGACCCGGTGATCGTCCAGGCCCATGCTTCGATACGCACGGCCCGGATTCCCTTGCTCGCCGACCGGTGCGCGAACTCTCCGATCCGGTCGGATTCCCGCGCCTCGGCCCGACTCGCCTTGACGGTGCGAATCGATCGAAGGATCCCCTCCAATCGGCCACCCAGGAAACCGATCTCGGCCTGCGCGTCCTGCTGCGCCTTCGCCAACCCCGGCATCAGTACGGCGGCGGCGATCCCGACCATGACCACGACGACCATCGTGGTCGCGAACAGCGGGAGGTCCAGAAACGCCATGAGTACCAGCGCGCCGACCATACCGACGAAACCGTTGACACCGTTGACAATGCTCGACGTCGTCGCTTCGCGGATCAGCAGGGTGTCGGAGGTGACGCGCGCGACCATCTCGCCGCTCGACCTACGGGCGAGCTCGGGGACCTCGACGCGGAGCAGGTGTCCGATGAGTCCGGTGCGGGTGGCGAGAATGATGCGTTCGGCCAGGGTTCCCAACATGATCGTCTGGATCAGACCGATCACCGACCCGGCGACGAGCAACACGGCCAGGACTGTGATCGGCGCCGCCAGAGATTCCGACACGGCAAGACCGTCGAGCACCCACTTCGTGACCAGCGGGGTCGCGAGTTCGGCAGCGGTGCCGAGCAACCCGAGGACGACGCCCACGGCAAGGACGCCCCGGTACGGACGTATGTAGTCCCAGAGGATCGCGAGTTTGGCGCGCATGGGCATATCCGGGGTCTGCCCGGGATCGGCCGCGGTTGTCGAAGTCGTCATGGTGTGAGCCCTCCCGAGCGGAACATGCAAGCTCTACAATGACACATTGGTGTCCCATTTTCAATCAAGTGTGTTGCAGATACCCGAGTGTGGTGGATAGTCTCGGCCAGGTGAACGATGCGCCGGAACCGGCTGCCGTCTCGGGCGTGCGCCTGCGCACCCGACAGGCGATAGTGTCAGCCGCCATCGCGGCGTGGGCAACTGATTTCTCGACGTCCCTGGGCGACATCGCCGACCGGGCGGACGTCAGCCGCAGCACCTTGCACCGCCACTTCCCCGACCGTCAGTCTCTCGTCGATACGGCGCTCGTCGAGGCGAGGAGCGTTCTCGAGCGGCAGGCGAGCGAAGCGGTCGACGGGTGCGAATCGGCTCGCGCAGCACTCGAATCGCTGATGCGGGTGATCATCGGCATCGACGACGTCATCGTGTTCCTGTTCGCCGACCCACACCGGTTCGACGGCCACCCGGAGTGGGCTGAGGAAGAGGACCAGATGCTTCCGGAGATCTTTTCTCGGGCGCAGAAAGACGGTGCCATCGCCGATGATCTCGAAACGAGATGGCTGGCCGGGGTGTTCTATTCACTCTGTTTTGTCGGTGCGGTCTCGATCGCCGGCGGGGTGATGTCGCGTCGCCGCGCCGCCGATGTCGCCGTCCGGACGTTCTTCTCCGGAGTCGCTGCCGACTGAGAAGCCGACGCACGCGTGTGCTTTGGGTCGGGGCAACACTTCTACCACCGATGAGTTTTGTATCGGGGTGGTGTCAGACCCTGCACCTACCACCGATCGGATGAGACATTGGGCAGCGTGAACGTACTGGCGTGCGTGGCCGCAACGGTCGCCGCGTTCCTGGTGAGCGGTGTGTACTACGGCGTCGTGGGTGCACCCGCCGCGGCGGAAGTACACCGACCGGCCTGGGCGACGCCGGTTGTCGAACTCATCCGCAACGCAATGCTCGTACTCCTCGTCGCCGGTCTGGTCGCGCAACTCGATCCGGATGCCACCGGTGCACTTCTGCTCGCCGCGGGGCTGTTCCTCATCCCGTTGGTACTGTTCGCGGGCGCGGTCTTCCACGAGGGAACGGCCCTGTCCGCGGCAGCTGTACACCTCGGGGATTGGGCCCTGAAGCTGCTCATCCTCGTCCTGATCGTGTCGCTGTGGCGGTGACAGTGGAATCGCTGTGGACCGCACAATCCCCGTTCGCTACTCCGTGAGGAGGATCGGGTGACGGTTCATCGCCCTTCGGATCACAACCGTCCTGGCACGTGAGAACTCAGGCCGGCTCCAGGGCCCGCTTGGCCTTTTCCAGAGCGGCGAGCGTACGCAGCACCGAATCGCGCTTGGCGGTCAAGTCGCTCGCCTTGGCCTTGCCGCTCAGGCCGGGGTCCGCCTGCGCGACTGCCAGCCGTTGCTCGATCTCGGCGAGCTGCGCCAGCAAGGACTGCGCGCGGCTCATGAGCTCCTCATGGTCGGGTCGGGAGACGTCCGCAGGGCGGGCGCTTCCGGCCCCGACGTTCTTGGCTTTGCGAGCCGTTGTGCTGCCGTCCTTGTTTGTGGTGGTGGACGCGGATCGTGTGACACCGCGCTGGCCGGACCGGACGCGCGGTGGGGGCTGTGTGCGGGTCCGATTCAGCACTGCCCAGGCGTCACGGGCCGCCACCCGGTGTTCGCGTTCCTCTTCGTCGTCGGACGTCATCGACGCGCCCAAAGGTCGTAGCCCATAGAAACCGACGAACTCGCGGGCCGCCGCGATAGTTTGTTCTGCCTCGCGGCAGCGCCCGCACCGCGGTTCGCCGCGGAGTTCTGCGATGTCGTCGCTGGATGAGCACCACACGCAGGCGTGGGTAGTGGAGTCGGTCACGATGGCATCGGCAGCAGCGAAATTCACGGGTGAAAACACTACGGCACAATGTTTTTCATGCTGCGACCGGGCTTCGTCCAGCAGGCTCGGGCCGGGATCGCGCTGGTTGTCCCCGCGATGGACCACGTCCCGGCCTGCCGGATATCGGGCGCGTTCGGTACGCATCACGACGATGGGACGTCGGCAGACATCGCAGAGCTGTTGGAATCATTCCGTGGAGCGTCCCGTTGGTGCCACCATGCGCGCAATCACTTATGACCGCTTCGGCGGTCCCGACGTCCTGGAACTGACCGACCTGCCCACGCCCAAGGTCGGACCCGACTCCGTGCTGGTGCGTGTCCGCGCCTCCAGTGTGAATCCCGTGGACTGGAAGGTTCGCGAGGGCTATCTCGCCGAGATCATGGACACCGTCTTCCCGGTGGTCCCGGGCTGGGACGTCGCGGGAGTGGTCGAGCAGGTCGGCCTGGACACACCTGAGTTCCAGGTCGGCGACGAAGTGTTCGGTTACGTCCGTAAGGACGTCGTCGGTGGGGAAGTGGCGGGCGGGACGTTCGCCGAGTTCGTCGCCGCCCCGGTGCGCACCCTGGCACACAAGCCGTCGAACTGGTCCTTCGAAGAGGCTGCGGCGCTCCCGCTGGCCGGTCTCACCGCTCTGCAGACCATCCGCCGGGCAGGAGTTCAGTCCGGAAACACCGTGCTGGTTCACGCCGCCGCGGGCGGAGTCGGAACGTTCGCCGTGCAGATCGCCCGGTCCCTGGGCGCACGCGTGATCGGGACGGCCTCGGAGTCGAACCACGACTATCTCCGCAGTCTGGGCGCCGAGCCCACGACGTATGGCGAGGGCCTCACCGACCGGGTACGGGCACTCGAGCCCCAGGGTGTCGACGTCATCCTCGACTACGTGGGCGGCGACGCACTCGACTCGGTCGAGGACGTGTTGCGCGACGGCGGCACGGTCGCCTCGATCACCGACGCGCGGGCGCGCGACGAGTTCGGCGGCCACTACGTCTGGGTGCGTCCCGACCCCGCGGATCTTGCCGAACTCGCCCGACTCGCCGACGCAGGCGATCTCACGCCGGAGATCGCGGAGGTGTTCGATCTCGCTGATGCCTCCGACGCGCACGAGCGGAGCCAGTCCGGTCACGTGCGCGGCAAGGTCGTCATACGCGTCGCGAGCTGATGACAGCACAGGTCATCTAGTCGAGGTTCGCCTCTGCACGTAGGTGCGTTCGACCCCGCTGGGCCCTCGCAGTCGGTCCCGTGTGCAGGTCGTCATCCAACACGACAGGCGGCTCGCGGTCACCGTGTGACCACCGATCAAGGCATCTCCATTGTCTGGGTGCGACGAATCTCGTCCACAGCTCGGGTCACGTACTCCATCGGGTCGACATCGGCACGTGCCGTGAGGTCGGTGATGACCACGAGGGCAGCGGCGGTGGTCTCGGCGTCCAGTAGGCCGGCGGACGGCAGCGCATCGGGGTCGGCGGTGTCGCCCACTCCCAACGCGCCGGTCAGCACGAGGGCTACCGCTGCGGGACTGACGGCGGAAGTCCACGAGGCGGCGGCACGGCTGGTGCTGGTTATCACCTCGGACACATCATCGCCGGTCAGACCATCGGGGAACACTGTCTCGAGGAGTTCGCGCATCATGAGTGCATGCACCTCCCGCGACTCGGGGTGCAACGCGAGAAGGTCGGTCGCGGCACCGAACGCCTCGGAGTCGTGGGCGCGCGCCGCGCGGATGGCTTCCCCGGTGGTCTGGGCGACCCTGTCGGCCATCGGCGACCGTTCGGACCGTGACTCATTGTGCGGCATAGGAATTGGTGACACAAGACGCATCGAGGGATCAGGACGCGTGATCCTACGTGGCGACCAGATCGAGTCGATTGCTGTGCGGTACCTGCGGAGCGAGTCTGGGACGAGACCCAGACAAGGGTGAGCCCGCATGGCGTTCTGGTGGGCAAGGGAAGGGACAAACCAGCCGATTGCGATACGCCGCAGAAACCGGACAATCATTAGCTAGTGTCAACACATGGGTACCGACGAACACGATCGCGATGACCGCTCGCGAGTCCTATCCGCTGCTCGACGAAGGTTGGAGAATGGAATCGTCGATGATGGGCGGGTAATCGACGAACTCTCGGATAGTTCCGGAGTCCCTCGCGACACGCTGACCCAGCGCTGGCGCTCCGGCACCTCCGTGTACGCCGACCTCATTCAAGAACAGCGTGTCGCGCTCCCCGAATACCCATACGACGACTCGGCGTACGCTCAGATGAGCAGCTTCGAGGTGCTTAGCGCGCTCTCCGCCGATCTCACTCGTGCACTTGCACCGTTACTGGACTCGGATGTCTGGCATCGCAACGCATTAGGAATCGTGGTGGCCGATGGTCACGTTCGACGGTTGTGGCAGGAACATA
>NZ_JAMBDT010000163.1:0-6270 GCF_025143765.1 Gordonia sp. p3-SID1431 | reverse complement strand
CTCGCACCTCAGGGGGCAATGGTTATGTCGTTCTTCGGATTCGGAAGGCGATGGTTGGCCGCGCCCTCCGCAAGCTCCGGCCGCTCCTCAGGGAGCGATAGGACTCGCTTCTTTCGGATCAGGGAGCCGAGGCCTCACAGCACCGCGAAGTCGTCCATCAGCCAGCGACCGTCCTGCTCCACGAGGGTGACCTTGACCCGCGACTGATACGGGAATCCCTCCGGGAACTCCTGGGCGGTCTGCGGCGACTTCAGGGTCTGGTCCAGGGTGACCAGCACAACGGCCTTGCCGTCGTCGACGGACATGAGGCCCGCATTGTCGGCCGTCGCCGTGGACACCGATTCGGCCTCGGCGGATCCGCGGCGGGCGTCCTGCGAGGACTCGATGTAGGTCTGGGTGAACGCGGGCGTGGAGATCTCCCGGATGCGTCGGTCGAGGTCAGCGTAGTCGGCTGAGTTGTAGGTCGAGATCTCGGCCGCGTACCGCCGGGCGGTCTCGAGGAGGGACGTCGTCGTACCGGCCGACGCGCTCGACTCGGCGCGTTCATCGGCATCCACGTACGCCACGGCGAGCACCGCCGTCGACGCCGCGAGGACGACGACCGCCACGATCAGCGCGATCACCGCCCACGGTCGGCTGCCGACCTTCGAAGTCCAACCGGTCCTCCGGCGGGAACCACTCCTACGCGCCGCGGCGGGATCGAGCTTGCGGGGGGTGCGGTCCGAGCCAGGGCGTGGGTCCGCGACCTCGGCCGTGGCGTCGTCGGACCCGTCGGCGTCGTCCGTATCGGCCGGCTCGTCGGCACCCGTGGGCTCGTCAGCCGGGCGTCGGCGCTCGGCCTTGCGGGCTGCTTTCGCCGCCTTCGCCTCGGCCTCGGCGCGGTACTTGTCGCGGTTACTGCGATTGGCCTGCAGGAACTCGTTGCCGTCGAGCGGGGTGACCTGCTCGCCCGTCGGCGATGTCTCCTGGTGAGACTCCGCGTCGACGGACTGTTCGGGCTGGTCGGACGTGGAACGCGACTTCGGCATGCGTTCAATGTAGCGAGACGTTCCCGACGGGTTCGTCTCGCTGCCGGATCACGGCCCGTCGGTCACAGCGCACCGAGGTCCAGGGACACCCACTGTTTCGGTTCGAGGAACAGCTTGGTCTGGGGACCGTGATCCTTCTCGGCCATCTCCACGTAGGGGTCGACGGCCTGGGGCGGGAGGTAGCGCGCCGCCATCTCCTGCAGGTCGCCGCGGGTGCCCGGAACCATGTCGACCGCATCCCCCGACACGGCCACGTACATCAGCCGCGGCGACACCTCGTCGACCATGAGCGTGAACCGCCCGGCGGTTCGGATGAGCTGCAACTTGCGCGATTCGGTTCCGGTGAGCAGCCAGGGGCGACCGCCCGGCTCGTGCTGGTACCACACCGGGACCGTGAGCGGCGCCCGGCCGGGCTCGGCTCCGACCGACAGCGCCGCGACATGGGGTTCGGACAGGAACGCTTCTCGTTCGGATTTCGTGAGTGCCATGATCCGACGGTAGTTCGGACCACCGACATTCTCCTCCGGGTTCGACGACCCGGAGGAGAGCGGTGTGACTACTTCCAGGGTTCGAGAACCTCGGCGGCGCGTTCGGCGAGCACCATCTGGAAGATCGGTCCGAAACTGACCCGGGCCACACCGAGTTCGGCCAGTGCCGCCTTGGTGTTCTTGGTCGGATGACCGATCGCGTTGACCGGCAACGGCAGTTCGCTGGTGAGCCGCTTCTGCGCGGCGTCGTCGTGGAAACCGACCGGGTACAGCACGTCTGCGCCGGCATCGGCAGCCAATTTCATTCGCTCGATCGCCCGGTCGAGGCGGTCGGATTCGTCGCCGACCTGCTTGACGAACAAGTCGGTGCGCGCGTTGATCACCACGTGGACATCGGTGGCGTCGGACGCCGCCCGGAGCGCACCCACGAAATCGGCGTGCTCCTGTGGCTCGCGAAGGCGTCCGCCCTCGCTGTGCACGGTGTCCTCGATGTTCAGACCGACGGCACCCGCGGCGATCAGGCCGTCGATGAGCGTCTTCGGGTCCTCCCCGTAGCCGGACTCGATGTCGACGGAGATCGGGACGTCGACTGCCGTGGTAATCTGCCGGATGCGGGTAGTCAGTTCCTCGAACGTGATTCCTTCGTTGTCGGGCTTGCCGATCGAGTCCGACACCGGGTGACTGCCGACGGTGAGCGCGGTGAACCCGGCGGAGATCGCGAGGTTCGCCGACCAGGCGTCCCACACCGTGGGCAGGATGACCGGGTTTCCCGGTTGGTGGAGTTCGAGCAGAGTCGTGGCCTTGCTGGCGAGTTCCGTCATGGTCCCTACAACTACGCGAGTTCCCGGTCTCATTCCACCGCCATTGCGCTACCTGCGCCAGAACAAATGGTGCGTCACGCCACTGGTGCTCGGGACGGATTCGTGGTGATACCGGCCCTCGAGCTCCTCGGGTGACTCCCAGAGTTTGAGTCCGGCGCCGATCGTGACGGGTGCGACGGCGATGTGCAGGGTGTCGATGAGGTCGGCGTCGAGGAACTCCCGGACGGTGCTCACGCCGCCGCCGATACGTACGTCCTTGCCGTCCGCCGCGGCCTTCGCCTGCTCGGCGGCCTCGGCCGGGGTGGCGTCGAGGAAGTGAAACGTGGTGTCGCTCAGCGTGAACGACGGCCGAACATGGTGCGTCAGCACGAAGACGGGAGTGTGGAACGGCGGCTCGTCACCCCACCAACCCTGCCACTCGTGGTCGGTCCACGGGCCGCGTTGATAACCGAACTTGTTGCGGCCCATGATCTCCGCACCGATGTTGTGGGCGAAGTCGCGAGTGAAGTAGTCGTCGAGGCCGCGGGTGCCACCCGGGTCGGTCCGGTTGGGCCAACCGGCGGTGGCACCCGCCCACGACATCAGTTCCCACGGTTCGACGCGGTCACCGAAGGGCCGCTCGAACGTCTGGTTCTCCCCCGCCCCCACCCCGTCCTGCGAGATGGAGAAGTTCTGGACTCTGAGTAGCTGCGGCATGGCTTTCCGTTCCCGTCATCTGTCGGCACGAGCAATCTATGCGGACAGACTCGGTGTCGCAGCCGAACTCATCGACGCGACTCGGCGCGGAGCACGCCGGACGCCGATCGTGCACGCCGGGTCAGGCGAGCGCCTGAGCGATGACCTCCGCGACGGGGGTCGACGACCGGTCGATGAGCGACTGGAGGTCGCCGGAGTCGGTGTCCAGCTCACCGCGGCTGATCCCGGCATCTGCGCCGGCCAGCATCGCGGCGACCGGTTCCGGCAGACCCGCGCTGACGAGAGCGGCCTGGTAGTCGGCTTCGGAGAGGTCGCGGTACTGGACGGTCGCACCCGATGCCACACCGATCGCTCGGGCGAATTCGCCGTAGGTCAGCCGCTCGTCACCACCCAACTCGTAGACCTTGCCGGCCTGGTCCGAGTCGGCGGTGAGGACCGCTGCGGCCGCAGCCGCGTAGTCGGCACGAGCGGCGGCAGCGAGTTTTCCCTCACCCGCGGCACCCAGGAGCGTTCCGGTCGCCGCCGCCTGCGGGATGGCGGCCAGGTAGTTCTCCCAGTACCAGCCGTTGCGCAGGATCACGGCGGGCACCGACGACTCGTTCAGTCGGGCTTCGGTGGCGACGTGCTCGGGAGCCAGACTCAGACCGCTCGTGTCGGCGTGCAGCAGGCTGGTGTAGGCGATCAGTTCGACGGAGTTGGCCTCCGCCGCCTCGATCACGTTGGTGTGCTGGGCAACACGTTGCCCGACCGCCGAACCCGACACCAGCAGCAACTTGTCGACGCCGACGAGGGCGTCGACAAGTGATGCCGGATCGTCATAGTCGGCGACACGGACCGAAACGCCGTGCGACACAAGCTTCGAGGCCTTCGACTCGTCGCGGACGATCGCCACCACGTCGGCGGCGGCGACGCCCCGGGCGAGTAGTTCGTCGATCACGAGTCCGCCGAGCTGTCCCGTCGCGCCGGTCACTGCTGTGGTCATCTGATTCCTCATCTCTATCGGTTGGACGATTCCCAGTATGCACTTACTTTTCGTAAGTGCAATACGAACTGTTAGCCAGGTCTCGTCGATTCGGCTACCGTTGAGCACGTGACCGAGATCAGCGACGAGTCCCTCGAGGCGGACGTCTTCGCCCGGGACTGCTCGTCCCGGACGACACTGCAGACAGTCACCGGACGCTGGGGCAGCCTGGTGCTGATCGCGTTGGGAGAGAGCAACTATCGATTCAGCGCCCTGCGGCGACGCGTCGACGGCGTGAGCGAGCGGATGCTCTCGCAGACCCTGCAGAGCCTCGAACGCGACGGGATGATCGTGCGCACCGTCCTCGAAGCCATCCCGCCGAAGGTCGAGTACCACCTCACCCCGCTCGGCAGGCAGGTCGCCGACCAGTTGACCGGCCTGATCGAACTCGTGCAGGACAACATGCCGGCCGTCCGCGACGCCCAGGCCGACTACGACGAGCGACGCGGCGGCGACTGAAACCCGCTCTCGTCGGGCACACGTGGAGACGTAAGGGTTCGACGACGAGAGGAGCGTCCCGATGACGTCACCGGAAGCCGACCTGCCGATCGAGGCCAACGAGGCCGATGCGATCGAGCAAGCCCAGCCGACAGGACCCGACGAGCCCTCCGCGCTGGACCCCTCCGCACCGGAGCCCACCGTGCCGTTCGACGCCGATGCCGCCGACGTCGCAGAGCAGGCCGCCGAGGTCGATACCGACCCTGAGGACTACCCCCGCGAGTAGGGCTGCCGAATGGCCGCGAGTTCGCGGGCCGGCCATCGGGCAAGAAGAAAGCCCGTCACCTGCTCGCGCAGGTGACGGGCTCTTCTGCTCCCCCAACTGGACTCGAACCAGTCATAATATACCTGGCCAAGGCGATAAACAGCAGGTCAAAGCCGTTCAGTAGCCGAGACTTCGGGCGAGATTTCGATGGTTTTGGAATGCTGAGTACCGCGACTGCGGTACTCGGTCGACCGGGAGGGTGGAGAGTTGACCGCCAAGGGCCAGAAGCAGAGGAAGCGTCGTACGTGGGGAATCGTCGACAGGCAGCGCAGCGGTCACCACCGCGCTGGCTACACCCCACAAAGGCGAGCGATTCACCGCGCCGCACACCTTTGAGACCGTCGACGAGGCCGACATTTGGCTGTCCAAGCAGCGCGTCGCAATCACCGACGGAACATGAGTCCACCCCGACGAGGCCAAGAAGCAGGCCGAGGCAGCCGCAGCCGAGGCCGCCCGGCAACAGATCACCGTCGGCGAGTATGCCGAGCGATACATTCAGCGGCGCATGGCCGCCGGCAAGCTCGGCGGCAAGAGCGCCTACGACTACCGCCTGTACTGGCACGGGCCGAGGCCCAAGAGCATGGGCCAGCGCGCGACGGCCGGTGGGCGGCTGCACCACCTCGCCGAGTGGCCCGTCAGTGATGTCACCTACGACGACGTCTGCGCGTGGCACGACGAGCAGCTGGAGAGTGGTCGATTGACACAGGTGACGAGGTGTTATGAGCATTTGAAGACCGTCATGCTCGACGCCGAGGACCGTGGCGTGATCGAGCGCAACCCGTGCCGCATCAAGGACGCCAAGGTCTCGACGGGCATCAAGCGCGAGCCGCCCACCGACGCCGAACTCCTCGTCGTCATCGACGCGATGCCGCTGTCGCTGCAGCCACTGGTGATCCTGGCCGCCGCGGTCGGCGGCCGGCTTCGGGGAGCTGACCGCGTTCCGCAAGAAGGACTTCGTCGTCGAACTGACTGACGACGGTGCCGTCGACTGTGTGCGAGTCACCGTGTCCAAAGCCATCACATACATCCCGCACGAGGGGCGCAGCGAGAAGGAGCCCAAGACGAAGGCGGGGAATCGCGACATCCAATTCTTCGGCGACGACGCGCTGATCTTCGCCGCGCACCTGAACAAGATTGGGAAATCGGACCAGCTGCTGTTCACTGACGCTACCGGCGAAATCCGCTCCCGGACGGCAGCCTCACCCATCATTGGCTCAAAGCGTGCAAGGCCGCGAATCATGCTGATTTGCAACTGCATTCGCTTCGGCACTATCACGGAACCCGCTACGCGCAGCTCAGCGAGGCGTCAGCGGCCGAGCTGCTGCACGACTGGGTCACACCGACGTGGCCGTTGGGCTGCGTTACCAGCACGCTGGAGCACGTGCACACACCGACGAACTGGCAAGGCGGGCAGCTCGCTGACCGGCCAGTCGTGCGCCGGCCAGTGGCAGGC
>NZ_JAMBDT010000162.1:0-7004 GCF_025143765.1 Gordonia sp. p3-SID1431 | reverse complement strand
AAGGGCCTGGTGAGACACGTTGCTACACCCTTCGTGGCTCGCTTCGCTCGCACCTCAGGGAGCATGAGAATCGGACGCTCACGAGTGTTCTTTCATGGTCCACGACGGCCGCCGAGCCGCAGATACTGAGGCGAGGGAAGGGTCAGCCCCGCGCGAGCGCCGCCAGGACCTGGGCGCTGGCCTCCCAGCCCATGCACTTGTCGGTGACGGACTTGCCGTACACCAGCGGGGTGGCCTCGGTCGATTGCGCGCCGGGCTCGAGGAAGCTCTCCAGCATCACGCCGCTGACGTTCGAGGGCTCACCGGCCTCGCGCGCCGCCCGGAGTCGCGTCGCGATCTCGGTCGCGACCTCCGCCTGACGGACATGATCCTTGCCCGAATTGGCATGCGAGCAGTCGATCATGACCCGGGCGGGCAGGCCGGCCGCGGCGAGCGCCTCGGCGGCCGCCGACACCGACTCCGCGTCGAAGTTCGGGCCGCGCGTGCCGCCGCGCAGGATGATGTGGCAGTCCTCGTTGCCTGCGGTCTCCACCACGGCGCCGTTGCCGAAGTCGTCGACTCCGAAGAAGACGTGTTCGGCCGCAGCGGCTTTCACGCCGTCGATGGCGACCTGGACGTTGCCGTCGGTGCCGTTCTTGAAGCCGATCGGCATCGACAGGCCCGACGCCAGCTGCCGGTGGACCTGGGACTCGGTGGTGCGGGCGCCGATGGCACCCCACGCGACCGCGTCGGCGATGTACTGCGGGCTGGTCGGTTCGAGGAACTCACATCCGACGGGCAGACCGAGGTCGATGATGTCGAGCAGCAACGACCGGGCGGTGCGCAGGCCACGCTCGACATCGAAGGTGTTGTCCATCCCGGGGTCGTTGATCAGGCCCTTCCACCCGACGGTGGTGCGCGGCTTCTCGAAGTAGACGCGCATGACGATCTTGAGTCGCTCGGAGTAGGCATCGGCCAGCGGCGCGAGGCGCCGGGCGTAGTCGATGGCGGCGATCGGATCGTGGACCGAACAGGGCCCGACGATGACGAGCAGCCGGTCATCGCGGCCGGCGAGGATGTCGGCGATCTCGTCCCGGTCGCGCTGGACGGCGACTGCTCGTCGTGCCGAGAGGGGCAGTTCGCTGCGCACGGTGTCGGGCGACGGGATCGGACGGAACGCCCGGATGCGGCGGTCGGAGGTCGATTCGGCGTTGTCGTCGGATCGGATCGGGAGGTCCGGCAAGGTGGTCACGTTGTGTGCCTTTCGAGGTCATGCCCGTGTCGTTGTGGTGACGAGGCATGCCCTGGGTGTGGTCGGAGCCCCGCTCAAATGACAAGAGCAGCGACCGTGGGGTCGCTGCTCGGGCTCCGGGTGTGTCGTGCGCGCGTCAGGTCAACGCATCATCGTGGCCCCACCCGGAGCCTCGATAAAGCGCCAATACGCGCGCACGGTGCTGATCACGGCGACCACACTAGCACAACGGTTTCGACACCCCGATTCTCACGGGTGCCCCCGGTCGATCAGCTCGCTGAGCACGAGGATCGACTCTGATCGATCCACCGGGCCCGCCCGCCGGATGCGTTCGAGCGCCTGCTCGAGGTGCCGTACGTCGCGGGCCATCACGCGCAGGACGGCGTCGGCCTGACCGGTGACCGTCGCCGCGCCCACGACCTCCGGTATGGGCTCCCACGCCGCCTTCAACTCTTCGGGCGAGATGTTGCCCCGGCAGTAGACCAACACGTATGCCTCGGTGGTCCACTGCATCGCGTGCGGGTCGACGACCGCGGTGAAACCCCGGATGACGCCGTCGGCGACCAGGCGGTCGACGCGTCGTTTCACCGCGGGGGCCGACAACCCCACCTGCTGCCCGATCTGCTGGTAGGTCGCCCGGGCGTCCCGGGTGAGGTGCGCGAGCACCCTCTCGTCGAGGTCGTCCAGTGTCCGCAACAGACCGCTCCCCTTCGCTTCCATACCGGCGATCCGTTGCGTTCAGACGCAATCGACGTCGATTGTTTGCACCAGATCTCGACGATACCCTCGATTCATGACGATGACGAGGCCCGGCACCGGCACCCACGCCAGCGCGGGCGCACCTCTCGACGTCGTCGAACCCCATGTGGCGCAGAACTATTCGCCGATCCCGGTGACCGCGGCCACCGCCGAGGGGGCCTGGATCACCGACATCGACGGCCGTCGACACCTCGACTGTCTCGGGGCCTATTCCGCGGTCAATTTCGGCCACCGCCATCCACGCATCGTCGCCGCCGCACTCGATCAGCTGGCGCGGGTCACCCTTACCAGCCGCGCATTTCGGTCCGATCGACTCGAACCGTTCTGCGCCGCACTGGCTTCCGTGTGCGGCAAGGACATGGTCCTGCCGATGAACACAGGTGCGGAGGCGGTCGAATCCGGGATCAAGGTCGCCCGCAAGTGGGGTTACGACGTCAAAGGCGTACCCGACGGCCGCGCCACGATCGTGGTGGCCTCCGGGAACTTCCACGGCCGCACGACGACGATCGTCTCGTTCAGCGACGACCCCGAGGCGCGCGCCGGATTCGGCCCCTACACACCGGGATTCGTTCGCGTCCCGTTCGGCGACCTGGCTGCCCTCGATGCCGCGATCGACGAGAACACGGTGGCCGTCCTGCTCGAACCCGTCCAAGGCGAAGCCGGCGTCGTCGTGCCTCCCGACGACTACCTGCCCGGCACGCGGGCCCTCTGCTCCGAACGCGGCGTGCTGTTCATCGCCGACGAGATCCAGTCCGGTCTGGGCCGCACCGGTAGGACCTTCGCAGTAGAGCACTGGGGCGTCGAACCCGACGTCTACCTGCTGGGGAAGGCACTCGGCGGCGGGCTCCTACCGGTGTCGGCGGTGGTTGCCGACCACGACGTCCTCGGCGTCCTGCATCCCGGTCAGCACGGATCGACCTTCGGCGGTAACCCGCTCGCCGCGGCCGTCGGTCACACCGTCGTCGACATGCTCGCCGACGGGACCTGGCAACGACGGGCGGCGGAACTGGGCGATCATCTGCACGCCCGACTGCGCGACTTCGTCGGGAACGGGGTGGTGGCGGTGCGCGGCCTCGGCCTGTGGGCAGGGATCGATCTCGACCCCGCGCTCGGCACCGGCAAGGACTTCTGTCTGCGGCTGTCCGAACGCAATGTCCTCGCCAAGGACACCCACGGCTCGACGCTGCGACTCGCACCGCCGCTCGTGGTCACGGAATCCGAGATCGACTGGGCGATGGACCGATTCGCCGCGACGCTCAGGCAGGCACCGGTGACCGCCGACCACGATTGAGCCACCAGGTGCTCGTCGAGAGCACGGTGGCGAACGCGCACCACGCCGGGTAGGCGGCCAGCGCGGCACCTGCCGTCCGGTTCGTCCGTGCGGTGCGCCGGGCGAGGTCGGCACTGCTCACGGTGAGCGCCGCGGCCGCGACCGACGCGGTTCCCAGGGCGCCCCGGCCGAAGTAGATCCAGCTCCACCCGCCGTTGAGCACGAGGTTGGCGCCGAGCGCCGCGAGATACCGCTGCCGTTGTTCGTGGTCGCCGTCGTCGGCCAGGTCGTCGAGGGTGACCGCCGAGGTCACCGCGAGGTCGGCGTAGAGCGAGGTCCAGGCGAGCGGAAACGCCCAGTTCGGCGGCACGAAGGACGGTTTCGCCAGCTTCGGATACCAGGTCTCGACCGCCGGCTTGGTGACCACACTGCCGATGGCTGCCGCCGCAGCGGTCGCGAGTGACGTCCCGATCAGAGTGGAGATGCGCATGACTCCACTTCTACGCCTCGACTCAGGTGTCGGCGGGCCGCCGGTCGTCGGTGCCAGCGGCACTGGTGGCACCCGGGGTCCCGGGCGGGTTCGGTGCGACCGCGTCCGAACCGGCCGGGCCCGGCGAATCGGTTCCCTCGTCGAAGGCCTGGTCGGCCTCCGGGTGTTCGGCGTCGAAGGACGCGGGCAGCTTCTTCAGCTGCCGGTTCATCGACCAGATGAGGAACGCGGTCCCGACGAGCAGCAACAGGATCACGAGAAGGCCCAGCGGAGAGGCCTTGCCGAACTCCGGTCCCTGGGGTTCCTGCGCCAGGACCATCAGGGTGTCGTTCACGACGGTGCTGGTGCCCATCACGCCTCGATCCCGGCGAAGAGATCGGTCTCCGGCAACGCGGTCTTGACCCGGGTCCGGGCGAGCTCGAACTCCTCCGTCGGCCACAGGCGTTGTTGCCACTCCAGCGGCACCGCGAAGAACACCCCGTTCGGATCGATCTGCGTGGCGTGGGCGCGCAGCGCGTCGTCACGCTGCGGGAAGTACTTGGAGCACTCGACCTGGGTCGTCACACGGCCCATCAGATCGCCACGGCTCGGGTCCCACTTGCTGAGCCACTCGGCGAACGGACTCTCCTGGCCGTGCCGCGCGAACTCGTCGGAGAACAGGACCATCCGGTCCCGGATGAACCCGTGGGTGTAGTAGAGCTTCGACACCGTCCACGGGTCGCCGGCGTCCGGGAACGCGTCCGGATCGCCGGACTGCTCGTACGCCGCGACCGACACCTCATGGCAGCGGATGTGATCGGGATGCGGATATCCGCCGTGCTCGTCGTAGGTGACGATCACGTGCGGGCGGAACTCGCGGACCACACGCACCAAGGCCTCGGTGGCCTCGTCGAGCGGCACCGTGGCGAAGGAACCCTCCGGAACAGGCGGGAGCGGGTCGCCCTCGGGGAGGCCCGAGTCGACGAAGCCGAGCCATGTCTGTCGGACGCCGAGCGCCTCGGCGGCCTTGGCCATCTCCTCGCGACGGACCTCGGTCATCCGCTCTTTGATGCCCGGGCGGTCCATCGCCGGATTCAGGATGTCGCCACGCTCACCGCCGGTGAGTGTGACGACGAGCACTTCGTTGCCCTCGGCCGCATACTTCGCGGTCGTGGCGGCACCCTTGCTCGACTCGTCGTCTGGGTGCGCGTGCACCGCCATCAGCCGGAACACACCCGACTTGGGGTCGCCGACGTGGGATTCGGTCACAGTTCCTCACCTTCGGATCGCTACTCCTCCCATGGTAGGTATTGACGCGTGAACAGTTCGGACGGGGGCGCCGCAGACGCCGGTGACGCGCCGCGCGCGACACCCGACAACTCGCGACCGCACAGCGGTCCGCGCGCCACCTATCCGGAGCGTTCGGAGACCGCCTCTGGGCGTCGTCGCTGGTTCATCGCCCTGTCGATCCTGGTCGTCGCAGCCGGGGTGGCGCTCGCGGTGATCGGCTACAACCGGTTCTCCACGGCCGATGTCACCGGCGAGGCCACCGGATACGAGATCCTCGACGACTCGACGGTCGCGGTGCAGTTCACCGTCGAACGGTCCGACCCGAGCCGTCCGGCGGCCTGCGTCGTGCGCGGACGCTCCCGAGACGGCAGCGAGACCGGCCGCCGCGAGATCCTCGTCCCCGCCGACTCCGCAGATCGCATCGGCGTCCGCACCGAGATCACGACGTCGAAACCACCGGTCATCGGCGAGGTCTTCGGGTGCACCCTGGACGTGCCGGCCTACCTGAAGCCGTCGGCCTCGTGACCGCCGCGTCCACCGGCAGCGAGCTGCCGTCGCCGCGCGCCGCCTTCGCCTCCATCGGCAGCCGCTATTTCCCCCTTCTGGTCGCCGTCTTCGTCGGCGTCATGCTCATCAGCAACGTCACCGGCACCAAGGGCGTCGTACTGTTCGACGAATGGCTGCAGGTCGATCTCGGGCCGATCCAGATGGACGGCCTGGTGACCGACGGCGCCTTCTTCCTGTTCCCGCTCGCGTACGTGCTGGGCGACGTGATCAGCGAGGTCTACGGGTTCCGTGCCATGCGCCGGACGATCCTCGCCGGGTTCGCGGTCCTGATTCTCGCGTCGTTGTGTTTCTGGTTGACCATTCACCTGCCGGCCGCCGAATTCTACGAAGGCCAGGCGGCTTTCGAGACGGTTGCCGGGGTCGTCCCACAATTCCTGCTCGCCGGATTGGCCGGTTATGTCGTGGGCGAATTCCTCAATTCCTTCGTCCTGGTCAAAATGAAGGAACGCGCCGGGGAAAATCGGCTCTGGGCGCGTCTGCTGGGTTCGACGATTGTCGGCCAGTTGGCCGACACCATCGTCTTCTGTTCGATCGCCGCCACCGCCCTGGGTATCTCGACCTGGGGAGATTTCGTCAATTACACGATCGTCGGATTCGTCTGGAAAACACTCGTCGAGGTCATCCTCATGCCTGTGACGTATTTCGTTGTGGGATGGCTGAAACGGATGGAACCGACGTATCAGGACGCTCTCGGCGCGCTGTCGCGCGGTAGTACCGATGTGCCATAGGTCTCACCACCTGGTACCCTGAACGGATACACGGCTCCGCGAGGGGTCGTGTTGCTGCATTTTCAGCAGTCCATATGCCCCTGGTGTAAACGGTCGCCCGGGGCGCGGACAACACAAAGGAGTGACCGATGACCGACACCCAGGTGACCTGGCTGACCCAAGAGTCGCATGACCGCCTCAAGAGCGAGCTCGATTCGTTGATCGCCAACCGTCCGGTCATCGCCGCCGAGATCAACGAGCGTCGCGAAGAAGGCGACCTCAAGGAGAACGGTGGCTACCACGCCGCTCGCGAGGAGCAGGGCCAGCAGGAAGCGCGTATCCGCCAGCTGCAGGAACTGCTGAACAACGCGAAGGTCGGCGAGGCGCCGACCCAGTCCGGCGTCGCACTGCCCGGTTCCGTTGTGACCGTCTACTACGACGGTGACGAGAAGGACACCGAGACGTTCCTCATCGCCACCCGCGAGGAGAGCGGCCAGGGCGGCCTGGAGACCTACTCCCCGAGCTCCCCGCTCGGTGCCGCCCTCATCGACGCCAAGGTCGGCGAGACGCGCGAGTACTCCGTGCCCAGCGGTGCCACCATCAAGGTGACCCTGGTCAGCGCGGAGCCCTACCACGGCTGATCGGACGACGAACACAACCCGGGACGGTATGACCGTCCCGGGTTTCGTGTTTTCGGGGGTTCTCGTCCGT
>NZ_JAMBDT010000161.1:0-7177 GCF_025143765.1 Gordonia sp. p3-SID1431 | reverse complement strand
GCGCGCTCCTCAACACCATCGGCCCGGTCTGGGACGGCAACGAGGTCTGGCTCATCACCGCGGGTGCGGCGTTGTTCGCGGCCTTCGGCGGTTGGTACGCAACCATGTTCAGTGCGTTCTACCTACCGCTGTTCCTCATCCTCATCGGGCTCATCGTGCGGGTCTGCGCGATCGAGTGGCGGGGCAAGATCAACAACCCCCGCTGGCGCGTGTGGTGCGACGTCGGAATCGGGCTGGGTTCGTGGATTCCGGCGATCCTGTGGGGTGTGGCGTTCGCCAACATCGTGCGCGGGCTCCCGATCGACGCTGACGCCCAGTACACGGGTGGGTTCTTCAACCTCCTCAACCCGTATGCCCTGCTCGGCGGCGCCACGACCCTGCTCGCGTTCCTCACCCACGGGGCGGTGTTCATCTCGCTGAAGACCTCCGGTGTGCTGCAGGAGGATTCGGCTCGCTACGCTGCCCGGCTGGCCTGGCCGACACTGATCGTGGCCGCCGTGTTCCTGCTGTGGACCCAGTTCGCCTACGGCAGCTCGTGGACCTGGATTCCGGTGCTCATCGCCGCCGTCGCCGCGGTGGGCATGGTGGCCGCCACCCAGATCCGCCGCGAGGGTTACGCATTCATGTTCACCTGCATCGCGATCGCCGGCACGGTCGCCACGCTGTTCGCCGTGCTCTTCCCGAACACGATTCCGTCGACCCTGAATCCGCAGTGGAACCTCACCATCGAGAACACGTCGTCGAGCGATTACACCCTCACGATCATGACGTGGGCGGCCGTGCTCATCACCCCGGTGGTGATGGGCTACCAGGCCTGGACCTATTGGGTGTTCCGAAAGCGACTGTCGGTCGCGCACATCCCGGACCCGGCCGGACTTCCGTCGTTGCGAATCCCGAGCAAGTGAGACGCACCGCCCGGCCTCCGCTCGACCCCCGGCTGCTGCGGTATTCGCCGACGACGCGGCGGTATGTCGGGGTCACCGCGGCGTTCGCGGTGGCCGAGGTGGTCGCGATCATCGTGGTGGCCGCGATGGTGGCGTCGATCGTCTCCGAACTGATCGTGTCGCCCGGGGCGCGGTCGTTCGCCGCGCAGGGCGTTCACCTGACCGTGTTGGCCGCAGCACTGGCGGCCCGGGCCGCGATGGCATACGGACACGACCGATACGCGCACCGCGCCGCCGAGCGTGCGATCGCGGAGATGCGTGCCGAGGCCCTCGATGTCCTCACCGATCCCGCCCGCACGTCGCCGCGATCGCTGACGGCGATCCGCGAACACGCGAGCACCGTCCTCCTGCGCGGGCTGGACGCCCTCGGGCCGTATCTGTCGGGCTACCTGCCGACCCTGGTGGCCGCGGCGGTTCTGACGCCGACGGTCACGGTGGTCATCGCGTTCGCCGACTGGCCGTCGGCGCTCATCATCCTCGTCACCCTGCCCCTCATCCCGCTGTTCATGGTGCTCGTCGGACTGATGACGCGCGATCGCACCACACGCAAGCTGGCGACGATGAGCCGGCTGAGCGCCCAGCTCCTCGACCTCATCGCCGGATTGCCGACGTTGCGCGCACTGAACCGGGCCGGCGCCCCGGCGGTTCGGGTCGGTGAACTCGGTGAAGCCCACCGCCGCAGCACGATGAGTTCGCTGCGGGTCGCGTTCCTGTCGGGCGCCGTCCTCGAGTTACTGGCCACGCTCTGCGTCGCACTGGTCGCCGTGGGGATTGGTCTCCGTCTGGTCTATGGCGAGATGTCGTTGTACGCGGGCGTTTTCGCGTTGATCCTGGCGCCGGAGGCATACCTGCCGCTGCGTCGGGTCGGCATGCAGTTCCACAATTCCACCGACGGCCTCACCGCAGCCGAGCAGGTCTTCGAGCTCATCACACCGCAGTCTGAGGCGGCCACGCCGTCCGCCACCGGGAATCGTGGGGTCAGCGTCGCAGGCGAACCGATCACCGTGCTCGACGTCGGCATCCACGGGCGCGACGGATGGGCGCCGGAGTGCCTCCGCACGACGATCGAACCCGGGGCGCTGACCGTGTTCGCCGGACCGAACGGGTCGGGCAAGTCGACGATGCTGGCGGCGATCATGGGCCTGCTCGCTCCGGACGCGGGATCGGTGCTGATCGGGTCCACCCCGGTCGGTCAGGCCGATCCGGCGGCGCTGCACGAACAGATCGCCTGGCTGCCCCAGCAACCGGTGATCGTGCCGGGCACGGTCGCCGAGAACCTGGAGCTGTTCGGCGCGCTGGACCGCGACGCCTTCGAATCGGTTTCCGCGGCAACAGGCTTCGCCGCAGTCCTGGGTGGACTGCCGGGCCGGTTCGGCACGGTGCTGGGATCCGGCGGGGTCGGGCTCTCCGCGGGACAACGGCAGCGCCTCGCCCTGACCCGAGTCCTCGCCTCGCCGGCGCCGCTGCTGCTGCTCGACGAACCGACCGCCCACCTCGACGAGGCGTCCGAGCGCGACGTGTTCGCCGCACTCCGCGATCGCGCTCGGGCCGGGGACACCGTCGTCGTGGTGGCGCACCGGGGCGTCGCCCGCGAGTACGCGGACCGGGTGGTGGACTTCCCGGCGGCCACCGGCGCAGCAGCCGCGGGCACGGCCGAGGAGGTGGACCATGCGCGGTGATCCGTTGATCCGGGCTCTGGGCTTCCTCGGCCTGCGCCGGCGTCCCGCGCTCACCGCGCTCGCGCTCGGTGTCGGCGGCTCGCTCTCGGCCCTCTTCCTGGCGGCGCTGTCGGCCTGGCTCATCACCCGTGCGTGGCAGATGCCGCCGGTGCTGTACCTGTCGGTCGCGATCACCGCGGTCCGGGCGCTGGGTATCTCGCGCGGAGTGTTCCGCTATCTGGAACGGCTGGCGACCCACGATCTCGCCCTGCAGGCCATGGCCACCGCGCGGCAGCGCGTGTACACGGCGTTGGCGTCGGGCGCACCGGGTTATTCGGTCACGTTGCGGCGGAGTGAACTGCTCAACCGGACCGGTGACGACGTCGACGAGATCGGCAACGCCCTCATCCGCGGCCTGATCCCGATCGGCATCGGTGCCACGACATCGCTTGCGGCAGTGGTGGTGATGGCGCTGGTCTCGGTGCCGGCGGCCGTGGTGCTCGCACTCGCGCTGGCCGTCAGCGGCGGTGTGGCGCCGTGGCTGGCCGCGCGTGGTGGTGCCCGGTCGATCCGCGACGGCGCGCAGGCCGCGTCCGAGGCGACGGAGGCCGCCACGACGGCGCTGTGGCACGCGCCCGAACTCGTCGTCGCACGCAGACGCCATCGCGCGCTGGCAGCGGCCGCAGCGGCGGATCGTCGCCATCTCGACGCCACGGACCTGGGCATCCGGTGGCAGGCATCCGCCGCGGCGGCAACTCCGCTGGCTCTGGGTGCGTCGCTGCTCGCGGCATGCGTCATCGCCGTCGAATTGGCCTCGGCGAACTCGGGTTCGCTCGCCGGGGTGAGTTCGGGGGCGGGACTGACGCCGATGATCCTCGGTGTGCTCGTCCTGCTGCCGCTGTCGGCTTTCGAATCCACCGCGCCGCTCACCGAGGCCGGGCTGCAGATCGAGCGGAGCCGACAGAGTGCGGCCAGGCTCATGGCGCTGGTGGACGGGGCGCACGCCGAAGGAACAGCCGATGTGACCGACGCCGAGGTGTATCGGTCTCCGGTGCGTCTGACGACCACGGGGTTGCGCTGGGGACACCGAGGTCGGGAGGTCCTCGGTCCCGCGGCGGGCGTGGATCTCGACCTGCGACCTGGTTCGCGTCTGGTGGTCACCGGCCCGAGCGGGGCGGGGAAGTCGACGCTGCTCCTCACCCTCGCAGGTTTGTTGCCGCCGATGGCCGGGGACGTCGAGGCGGTCGATGTCGGCGACGGTTCGATCGTCGGGTTACGGTCGGCGGGATGCTATTTCGCCGAAGAGGCACACATCTTCTCGACGTCGGTCCGCGAGAACCTGCGCGTCTCCCGAGGTGACATCACCGACGAGGAGATCGATGCCGCGCTGGCGGCGGCCGGGCTGCAGCGCTGGGCCGCAGCACTTCCCGACGGTCTGGACACCGTCCTCACCGGTGGGGCCGATGCGATGAGTGGCGGGCAGCGGCGGCGACTGTTGCTCGCCCGCGCACTGTTGCATCCCGCGCCGGTCGTCCTGCTCGACGAACCGACCGAGCATCTCGACGAGGCGGACTCCGACGAGCTGTTGCGGCGCCTCCTGGGGATCGAACGGGACCTGTTCGGGCCCGACCGCATCGTCGTCGTGGTGACCCACCAGCCACCGGCCGACACCGGTGCGGCAGCGGTGCTCGAGTTGGCGGGCCGGCCCCTTTCTGCTCCCTGAGGTGCGAGCGAAGCGAGCCACGAAGGGCTCCGCAGCGTGCCTCACCAGGCCCTTCGTGGCAGTGAGAATGGGTGTGGGTGGTTGACCGGGTTTGGGTCTGAGTTACTTCGTGGCTGACGGTGCTGTCATGGGCGAGATGTGTCGGCCCGGAACTCCGGTCGATCACCTGCACCAAGTGACCTGTGAGGACCGGGGCGGGTGTGACCTGATTAGGACCCTGTCTGGCTGGTAGGCCGTGACTCTTCACTGTCCTGTCCACCCGCCCCGGTGAGGTCATCCCACACCGCAGTGAAGGAGACACCGCCAGAATGGCTGAGACAGCAGTGACCACGCAAGTGGTCGTACTCGGAGTCGACACCCATCAACAGACCCACCACGCCGCGATCGTCGCCACCGACGGCCGCCCGCTGGCCGATCGCGAGTTCCCGACCACCACCGCCGGCTACACCCAGTTGTGGCAGTGGGCGTGTGGCTTCGGCCGCGTCGAGGATGCCGCAGTGGAATCGAGCGCCTCCTACGGGGCCGGGTTGACCCGGATGCTCACCGCCGAAGGGGTGCGAGTGATCGAGGTCAACACCCCCGATCTGCCGCGCCGCTACGCCCACGGTAAGACCGATCAACTCGATGCCTACGCCGCAGCGATGGCAGTCATCACCGGCCGCGCGACCGCGGTGGCCAAAGACACCCGCGGCGCGGTCGAATCTGTTCGGATGCTCACCGTGGCAAGGGCTTCGGCCGTCGAGGAAGCCACCCGCATCGGTAACCAGATCCGTGACCTGTGTACCACCGCACCAGCCGAGTACGCCGATCAAGCGCGCCAGGCCCGCACCATCGCCAAGCGGGCAGCATTCATCAAAGACTTGCCGGTACCAGCCGAGAAAGCTGATCTGTCCGGGCCGGCCGCGGCGTTCGTGCGCGCGGCGCGGTCGCTGCTCGACCGACACCGACTCGCCCAACAACAAGCCCGGTCTTTGGCCCGCGAACTCACACGACTGCTGAGCAAGCTGGTACCCACCCTGCTCTCGCGCCCGCAGATCGGGCCGATCACCGCCGCCCGCCTGGTGATCACCGCCGGTGACAACGTCGAGCGGATGGGCACCGAGGCACGGTTCGCCAAACTCGTCGGCGCCGCCCCGTTACCGGCATCCTCAGGCAAAACCAGCCGTCACCGACTCAACCGGGGCGGGGACCGGCAAGCCAACAGTGCTCTGCACATGATCGCGGTCGGACGCATGAAATCCCACGCCCCCACCCGCGCCTACGTCGAGCGACGTTCCGCCGAACACAAAACGAAGAAAGACATCCTCCGCTGCCTCAAGCGCTACATCGCCCGCGAAGTGTTCCGCGACCTCACCACCGACCTCGGAGCACTTGACAAGCTATAGGACCCTCTCGTCGCTTGCGCTCCTCGCACCTCAGTATCTGCGGCCTGGCGGCCGTCGTGGGGGTCGAAGAGTTCGTGCTGGTCACCGGCGCGTGGGGGGTTGATAGTGGAGGGGTGGGATGCGGTGACCTTGAATTCCTCCCTTGTGCCGAAGAGCCAGTACCTCAGTGTGAGGCGCGGGGCCTGCCACGGGAATCGTGGATTGTTGCTACGAGCACGCGGATTAGACTCCTGCATTTGTTTGCCCCGTCCGCAGCCCACTTCCGAGGACTCGAAAGGAAACCGAGATGGAAGTGCTGCACCCCCGATGCGCCGGGATGGATGTCTCCAAAAAGGATGTGAAAGTCTGTGTCCGCCTGGCTAGTCCGGGCCGAAAGACGGTGCAAGAGACCACGACCTGGTCGTCGATGAGCGGCGACATTCTGCGGCTGCGGGACTATCTGATCGCCGAGCAGGTGACGTGTGTGGTCATGGAAGCCACCGGCGACTACTGGAAACCGTTCTACTACCTCCTCGAAGACGCCCCGTTCGAGGTGATGCTGGTCAACGCCCACGACGCCAAGAACCTCCCGGGCCGCAAAACCGATGTGTCGGATGCGGCGTGGCTGGCGCAGCTGGCCGCCCACGGGCTGTTGCGGGCCTCGTTCGTGCCGCCCGAACCGATCCGACGGTTACGCGATCTGACCCGCACCCGCACCGCGATCACCCGCGAACGCGGCCGCGAGATTCAACGGTTGGAGAAAGTCCTCGAAGACGCCGGCATCAAACTGTCGGTGGTGGTCTCCGATATCAACGGGGTCTCGTCACGATTCATGTTGCAGGCGCTGGTCAAGGGTGAACGCGATCCCGCCGTGTTGGCGGAGTTGTCGGTGAAACAACTCCGCCGCAAAATCCCCGCGTTGACCCAGGCGTTGCAGGGCCGCTTCACCGACCACCACGCGTTCCTGGTCGAGTTGCATCTGGATTTCATCACCGAACACACCACCCGGATCGACGCGTTGACCGAGCGCATCGAGAAGGTGATGGCGCCGTTTCAAGCCAAACGCGACCTGATCTGCACGATCCCGGGTATCTCCACCACCACCGCCGATGTGATCATCGCCGAGACCGGCGGCCAGATGGCCCAGTTCCCCACACCAGGCCATTTGGCCTCGTGGGCGGGGGTCTGCCCCGGCCAGCACCAATCCGCCGGACGGGTCAAGAACGTCAAAACCCGCCCCGGTAACCGTCACCTCAAAGGTGCTCTCGGGGCTACAGCGTTATCGATCGCCAGCCACAAAGGCACGTTCCTCAACGCCAAGTACCGGCGCCTGGTCCGCTCTCGCGGCAAACCCAAAGCGATCGTCGCCCTCGAGCACACCCTGCTCACCGTGGTCTGGATCATGCTCACCGACAACGTCGTCTACGACGAACCCGGCCCCGACTACCACCAGCAACGCCACCCCGAACGCACCAAGAACCGCGCCAT
>NZ_JAMBDT010000160.1:0-7639 GCF_025143765.1 Gordonia sp. p3-SID1431 | reverse complement strand
TGGAAGTCGGGAGATCAGCGACGCAGGCCGAGACGCTCGATGAGCGAACGGTAGCGGTTGATGTCGACCTTGGCGACGTACTTCAGCAGACGACGGCGACGGCCGACCAGCAGCAGCAGACCGCGGCGGCTGTGGTGATCGTGCTTGTGCTGCTTCAGGTGCTCGGTGAGGTCGGTGATGCGCTTGGTCAGCATCGCGACCTGGGCCTCGGGCGAGCCGGTGTCGGTCTCGTGCAGACCGTACTCGGCGAGGATTTCCTTCTTCTGCTCGACAGTCAAAGCCATGGAGTTACTCCTGTTTCTCAGTACCGCGTCCGAAACAACCACGGTGCGCCACCGCGGACTGCAGCAACACCGACTGATCAGGCTACCGCCCGGGTGGGACCCGGCCCAAATCCAGGGCTCAGCTCTCGGCCGCCGCCAGGATCTCGCGCGTCTTCGTCACGTCGTCACCCATGGCGGTGATCAGGTCGTCGACGCCGTCGAACTGTTCCATCCCGCGGATGCGGTGCACGAAGTCGACGGCGACGTGCTGCCCGTAGAGGTCGGCGCTCTTGTCCAGAACGAATGCCTCGACCGTTCGGGTGCGGCCGGAGAAGGTGGGGTTGGTGCCGACCGACACCGCGGCCTGGTAGCGCTCCCCCGGTTCGACCTCGCCGACGACCGGACCCGCGCCCAGGATCGTGAACCAGGCGGCGTAGACCCCGTCGGCGGGGATCGCGGCGTACATCGGCGGGGCCACGTTGGCCGTCGGGTATCCGAGGTCGCGGCCACGGCCGTCGCCGCGCACCACCACACCCTCGACCCGATGCGGGCGTCCGAGCGCCTCGGTCGCGCGGTCGACGTCACCGGCCGCGACACACGAGCGGATGTAGGTCGACGAGAAGGTCACCGCATGTTCACCGAACAGCGAGACCGATTCCACCGAGAAGCCGAACTTCCCACCGAGTTCGGCGAGCTTGGCCACGTCGCCGGCCGCCTTGCGCCCGAACGTGAAGTTGTCGCCGACGACCACGACGGCCGCGTGCAACGTCTCCACGAGGATGTCGTGGGCGAAGTCCTTGGGCGACCGGGCGGCGAGTTCGGGTGTGAACGGCATGACGCAGAAGACGTCGATGCCGAGCTCCTCGGCCAGCTCGGCGCGTCGTGTCAGCGTCGTCAGTTGCGGCGGATGGGATCCCGGGCGGACCACCTCGGACGGGTGCGGGTCGAACGTCATCAGCACCGCCGGGACGCCGTGCTCCTTCGCCGCCTTCGTGGCGGCGTTGATGAGCTCGGCATGTCCCCGGTGAACACCGTCGAAGACACCTATGGTGACCACGCACCGTCCCCAGCCCGCGGGGATGTCGTCCAGACCTCGCCAACGCAACACGCGACCAGACTACGGGCACCCGGTGTTCCAAACCACCACCGCCACTCGCGTTTGCGGTGGGGTTAAGCTCTTGGTCATGCCTCGGGGAACGGATCGTCCGGTGACAGAACTGTCACAGGTGACCCAGGACTATCTGAAAGTGATCTGGACCAGCCAGGAGTGGGAAGACGTCAAGGTCACCACCAAGCTGCTGGCTCAATCCCTCGGCGTGTCCGCATCGACCGCGTCGGAGGCGATCCGCAAACTCGCCGACCAGGGCTTCGTCTCGCACGAACCGTACGGCGCGGTCACCCTCACCGCCGCGGGCCGGTCCGCGGCCATCCTGATGGTGCGCCGCCACCGGCTGATCGAGACCTTCCTGGTGCGCGAGTTGGGCTACCGCTGGGACGAGGTCCACGACGAGGCGGAGATCCTCGAACATGCGGTGTCCGACCGGCTGATGGCCCGGCTCGATGCGAAACTCGGCTTCCCCGACCGGGATCCGCACGGCGACCCGATTCCCGCACTCGACGGCTCGATCCCCGCACCGGACGCGGCACTCCTGGCCGACCTGGAGGTCGGGGCGTCGGGCGCCATCGCCCGGATCTCCGACACCGATCCCGAGATGCTGCGCTACTTCGACCAGGTGGGCGTCGCCCTCGACTGTGTGGTGACCGTCGCCGAGAAGCGCCCGTTCGCGGGCACGATCTCGGTGTCGCTCGACGACGGCGATCCCATCGACCTCGGCGACATCGCCGCGCGCGCCATCTTCGTCGTCCCGCGCGGCTGACCCGTTTCTTCGGCAGGGCGCGTCAGCGCAGGGTCGCCGGGCGCACCACCATCACCGAACTCGCGCGGCGACCCTTTTCCTGGATCAGCGCGATCGCCTGTTCCCGCGGATCGACGACGACATAGATCTCCTTGCGGCCGATCGGCTCCAGCCATCGACCCTGACTGATCGACTCGGCCTCGTCATCGTCGATGTCGCGGCGCGGGAACGAGATCTTGACCGCCTCGTCGATGTCGAGGCTGACGCGCGGCTCGTCGCGGACATCGTCGAGCGTCCGCGCATGGTCGAGGGTGAACGGGCCGACCGCCGTCCGCCGGAGTTCGGTCAGGTGCCCGCCGACCCCGAGCGCGGCGCCGAGATCGCGCGCCAGTGACCGGATGTACGTGCCCGACGAACAGTCAACGGCCACATCGAGATCGACGAACTCCGCATCGCGCCGGGCGTCGAGCAGCTCGAAGCGGGACACGGTGACCGGGCGCGGCGCGAGGTCGAAGTCGGCACCCGTCCGCACCAGTGCGTGCGCTCGCCGGCCGTCGACCTTGATGGCGCTGACCTTCGCCGGGACCTGCTGGATGTCACCAGTAAGATCGGCCATGGCCGTGGTGATGTCGGCGTCGAGGGCCCCGGATGCGTCTGCCGTATCGAGGATCTCGCCTTCGCGGTCGTCGGTCGTGGTGGACGCGCCGAGTCGGATCGTCGCCGTGTACGACTTCGTCGTCAGCGACAGCAGTCCGAGAAGCTTTGTGGCCCGCTCGATCCCGACGACCAGGACCCCGGTGGCCATCGGGTCGAGGGTGCCGGCGTGCCCGACGCGGCGGGTGTTGAAGATCTTCCGGCATCGGGAGACGACATCGTGGCTGGTCATCCCGGCCGGCTTGTCGACGACGAGCAGGCCGGCGTTCTCGATGGTTGCGTCGGCCACGTCAGGTCAGCGCGATCGTGGTGGTGATGATACCGCGCTCGACCAGCCAGCGTCCGGAGAACTCCAGCAGCGGCGGCCCACCGTCGGCGGCGGCCGGGTCGATGAGGATGCGGGAGGTGAACGTCCCCGACGTCGGGGTGGACTGTTCGAAGGTGATGTGGGCGTCCTCGAAACCCAACCAGCGCTTGGCGACCGGGAACCAGGCCTTGTAGGTGGCCTCCTTGGCGCAGAACAGCAGACGGTCCCAGTGCAGGTCACCCGACCGGGTCGCGAGCACCTCGCGCTCGGCGGGCAGGCTGGTGTGCTCGAGCACACCGTCGGGCAGGCTGTCGTGCGGCTCGGCGTCGATACCGAGGGAACGCACCGACATCGCGTAGGCGACCGTCGCGGCGCGATAACCGTCGCAGTGGGTGAGGCTGCCCACGATCCCGGCCGGCCACACGGGTGCCCCCTTGTCCCCCTTGAGGATCGGGACGGGCTCGTAACCCAGCTCCCCCAGCGCCTGCCGGGCGCAATGCCGAACGGTGGTGAACTCGCGACGACGCTTCTCCACCGCGCGCGAGATCAGGCTCTGCTCGGCCGGCAGCAGGACGAGATCCGGCGGATCGGCGAACGCCTCCGCCGAGGCGACGCCGGCCGGCAGGAGCTGTTCGATCATCGGTTGTCCTCTCGCGCTTGCCGTTCCGCTTGCCTCTCGGCCTGTCGTGTTCGTCGTTCCGCCTGCCGCTGCTCGACCCGCTGCCGGAACTCGGCGGCCCGTTCGGCGTAGTCGGGCGGCAGGTCGAACCGGACTCCGTGCTCGGGCAGATCGGACGCACCGAGCCCGTCTCCGGGAACGATGTTGCGCATCAGTGGGTTCGGGAGTCCGCGGCGCTTCCACTCCCGCGGGTAGCCGACCGACACCTCCTCGAACCGGATGCCGTCGTACCAGGTGGTCCGGGGGATGTGCAGGTGCCCGTACACGCAGCACGCCGCGTTGAACTCGGTGTGCCAGTCCGCGGTCAGCTCGCTGCCGCACCACAGCGCGAACTCCGGATAGATGAGCGCGTCACACGGTTCGCGGCGCAGCGGCCAGTGGTTGATGAGGACCGTCTTCTCGGCGGGGTCGATGGCCTGCAGCCGACGCCGGGTGATCTCGATCCGCGCCCGACCCCAGGCGTCCCGGGTCGGGAACGGCTCGGACGACAGCAGGAACTCGTCGGTGGCCACCACATTGCGTTCCCGGGCGAGCGCGAGCGCGGTCAGTTTGTTGGCCGTGCCCTCCGGGCGGAAGGTGTAGTCGTACAGCAGGAACATCGGGACCACGCGGACGGGATCGGAGCCATCGCCCGGATCGAACAGCGGGTAGATGTCCTCCGGGGTCACCACGCCGATGTCGCGGCAGGCCTGGACGAGGTAGTCGTACCGCGCGACCCCGAACACCTGCAGCGGATCCTTCGCCGTCGTATACAGCTCGTGGTTGCCCGGGACCCACACGACGGTGGCGAACCGAGCCCGCAGACGACGCAGGGTGTCGACGATGTCGTCGGTGCGTTCGGCGACGTCACCGGCGACGATGAGCCAGTCGTCCGGCGAGGTCGGCCGGATGCTGTCGATGATGTGCTCGTTGCCCCGATGCGCGATGTGCAGATCGCTGATCGCCCACAGAGTAGCCACGAGGATCCATCGTGCCAGAGGATCGCGATCAGGCGCGGACCGCACCTGCCCGGCGCCATCGCCCCGAGCGGATCCGCCACACCACGGTGGCCAGACGCACGAGCATGAACACCACCAGGCCGGACCACACACCCGCGAGTCCCCAGTCGAACACGAGCGACAGCCAGATCAGCGGCAGGAACCCGATGAGGGCGCCGGCGAGGGTCGCGGTGCGCAGGAAGGCGGCGTCGCCGCTGCCGAGGAGCACGCCGTCGAGCGCGAAGACCACGCCGGCGATCGGCAACATGCCGACGAAGAACCACCAGGGCACCCCGACGGCGTCGAGGACGGCGGCGTCGGAGGTGAAGATACGCGGGATCAGCGTCGCACCGGCCGCGAAGAGGGCAGCCATCGCGGTGGCGGCGACCACGGACACCGCGGTGACGCGCCGGGCGACGGAGTCGGCTGCGCCGAGTCGTCCCGCTCCCAGCGCCGCGCCCACCAGCGCCTGGGCGGCGATGGCCACCGAGTCGAGGAACAGAGCCATGAACTCCCACAGCTGCAGCACGAGCTGGTGCGCCGCCACCTGGGCGACCCCGAATCGCGCCGCGACCGCGGCCGCCGAGACGAAGCAGATCTGGAACGACAGACTGCGCACGATGAGATCCCGCGCCATGACCAGTTGCGCGCGGATGATCGACCAGTCGGGTGCGAAGGCGCGCGAGCCGGGCCCGTGGCCGGCACCCACGGCGACCCGCCGTGCCTCGCGGACCACCCGCACGGCGAACAGCACGCCCGTCACACCCTGTCCGATCACGTTGGCCACCGCGCTGCCGTCGAGACCGAGACGCGGGAACGGGCCGACGCCGTGGACCAGTCCGACGACGAGGACCGCGGCGAGGGACAACCCGACCACGACGTAGACGACGGGACGACGAGTGTCCTGGACGCCGCGCATCCACCCGTTCCCGGCCATCGACAGCAGGATCAGCGGGACGCCGAACATCGCGATCCGCAGCCAGCCCGCCGCGTCCTCGGCCACCGCGGCGGACTCCGGCGACGACGTCCCGACCAGCAGACGCATCACGACCGGGGCGCACGGGTAGGCGACGGCGACGATCAGGACGCCGACCGCCACCGCTATCCAGCTCGCCTGCACGCCTTCGACGACGGCGCCGGGCCGGTCACCGGAGCCGAAGCGACGGGCGGAGCGGGCGGTGGTGCCGTAGGACAGGAAGGTCAGCTGCGTACTGACGATCGAGAGCACCAGGGTGCCGACGCCGAGAGCGGCCAGTTGTTCGCCGCCGAGGCGTCCGACGACCGCCAGGTCCAGCAGGAGGTACAGCGGCGGCGCGATGAGGACGGCGAGAGCCGAGACGGTGAGGGTGGCGATGCGTGCCACGCCCGGGGCGTCCCCGGCATCCGGCTCCGACGCGAGGCTCAGAGCGACTCCAGCAACCTGGCGACCACCTCGTCGGCGGTACCGGTGTCGCTGTACCCGGAGGCCTGACGATGCCCGCCGCCGCCGTGCGCCCGGGCGATCGGTACGAGATCGACGATGTCCTTGGACCGCAGCGAGACCGTCCAGACACCCGGCTCGCCCTCCTTGAACACCGCTGCCACCTCGGCCTCGCGGGCGGTCCGGATGGTGTCCACGACGCTCTCGGACTCCTCCCAGCTCATCCCGGCCAGCGCCTGCTGGTCGACCACGGCGTACACCAGACCCTCACCGTCGCAGGCGGTGGGTACGAGCTGCGCCGACGCCAGGACACCCGACATCATCGAGAACCAGGCGAACGGATGGGAGTCGAACAGGATCCGGCTCCACTTCCGCGTGTCGACGCCGGTCTCCAGGAGCCGGGCCGCGACGCGGAACGACGCCGGACGGGCCCAGCGGAACGAGCCGGTGTCGGTACTGAGGCCGGCGTAGACGCAGGTGGCGATGTCGGCGTCGAGTTCGACGCCCAGATCGTCGAGGACGTCGAGCACCAGCACGGCGGTGCAGTCGGCGGCCGGATCCACCAGGTCGAGATCGCCGAAACCGGGGTTCGACGCGTGGTGGTCGATGACGATCGAGGTCTGCGCCGCGGTGAACGTCTCACCGAGCGAGTCCAGCCGCTCGAGGTTGGCGGCGTCGACCGCGACCACCAGTGGGTGTCCGACGACCTGCGCGGGAGCGCACAGCAACTTGCCACCGGGCAGCCCGGCGAGCGACGCCGGGAGCTGTTCGGTCCCCGGGTAGGAGACCTCGACGTCGACGCCCCGGCGGTCGAGTGCCAGCCCCAGCGCCAGACCGCTGCCGATCGTGTCCGCATCGGGGCGGACATGACAGCAGATGGTCACCGCGGTCGCGGAGGCCAGCGTCGCGGCGATCGCCGCACTCGACGAACTGCTCACTCGCGGGTACCGGTGGTGTCGTCGTCCGCCGAGCGGTACGGGTCGGACTCCCCCGCCGGCTTCGCCTCGGCAGCGCGTCGGGCGACGAGTTCGTCGTTCGCGCGGGCGCGGGCGACGAGCTCCTCCATCTGACGCGCGGCATCGGGAACCGTGTCGAGTACGAAGCGCAGGGTCGGGGTGAAGCGCACCCCGGTACCCGCACCGACCTTCGACCGCAGCACGCCGGTCGCCTTCGCCAGACCCGCGGCCGCGGCCTCGAAGTCGGGTTCGGCGTCGATGGATTCACCCATCACGGTGTAGTAGATCGTCGCATCGTGGAGATCGTTGGTCACCCGGGCATCGGTGACCGTCACATACGCCAGTCGCGGATCCTTGATCTCGTGCGCGATCGCCGACGCGACGATCGACGAGATCCGCTTGGCCAGGCGCTGAGCCCGTGCCGGATCTGCCATTCCAGGACTCCTTCCATAGCGCTGCGTGGGGGGGGCGGGCGGCGGGCGGGGGGGGGGGGGGGGGCGCGTCACGAAGGGTCCCGTAACGTGTCT
>NZ_JAMBDT010000016.1:0-60954 GCF_025143765.1 Gordonia sp. p3-SID1431 | reverse complement strand
GGTGGCCATCACGCGCAGCGAGGCGATCAGCCCGTCGATCAGGTTGCCCTGACGGAAGCCGGTGACCGCGGCGGTGACACCGAGAGCCGCGACGCGATCGTTCACGCGGGTGGACACCTTGTTGCCGGAGACGATGACCACGTCACGCGAGTTCGGAGAGACGGCGATGAGGGTGCCGTACGCGGGCTCGGGCGATTTCGCGAGGATCGCACGGGCGCTGGTCTCCAGCTCACCGTCGAGGTCGCCGATGTAGACCGAGAAGCGCACGAGGGCCTTCTCGCTGGCGGCCTTGAGCGTCTCGTCGAGCGCGATCAGATCCTTCTTGCTGAACGGCGGCGTCGTCGGAGCGTCGGCCGGGTAGCGTGCCGCGGAAATGCGACCGCTGTTGGTGAAGACGGCGCCCAGCGGCAGTTCGGCGGCCGACCGGGCCGCGACCTCGGCGCTCACATTTGCGTGCGTAACCTCACCATTTGCCACTGGCCGAGCTCCCATCGACGTCGCCGGGTTCCGCATGCCGCGGAAGTGCCATCGGTTCGATGTCGGTGGCACTGAAGAGAAGCGGTGCGTGTTCCCACTGCTGGTCGAGGGTGTATTCCTCGACCTTCGGGTACTTGACCCCGGAGGAGAACACCATCGCGACAACACAGAGCAGAACAGCAAGCACCGTGAGAATCGTGACTGGCACTCCGATGGGGACGATCAGGCTGTCGACGTCCATGTCACCCTTTCGATGGTCGCGCCGGACCCGCCCGGTTGTCGGCGCAGGTCATCGTTGATCAATCTAACCCACTGGCCGCCGCCCGGCCCACGGGGGCCTACAGCGCGTCGTAGACGTGTGAGGCGACCCCGTGCGACCGGATCATGCCCCTCACGCGGCGCCGGCATCGAGGTACTGCAGCCACGCCGGATCGATGTCCTTGATGGTGGCCAGCACACGCCAGTGCCTGCCCTTCGGCACGGTCGGAACCGTCCGCAGCGTCCACCCCAGCTCCCCGAGCAGACGATCCGCCTTCCGGTGATTGCACGAGGCACAGCACGCCACGCAGTTCTCCCAGGTGTGCGTCCCGCCCCGACTCCGCGGGACCACGTGGTCGATCGTCGTCGCCCGTGCACCGCAGTAGCCGCACCCGTTCAGGTCACGACGCATCAGAGCGGCCCAGGTCATCGGCACGGTCGCCCGGTACGGCACGTGGACGTATCTGCGGAGGCGGATCACGGTCGGAACCGGGACCGCACCACCCACGGAGTGCACCGCCTCGCCCTGTTCGTCGGCGTGCACCAGATCGGCGCGATCACGGAGGATGAGGACGACCGCACGCCGGACCGTCACGGCCGTCAGCGGCTCGTACGTGGCGTTGAGGAGCAGCACCCGGCGGCGTGTCCAGGCCCCGGCGCCGGGAGCGGGACGGATCTGCCCGCGTCCCGTCTTCGCGTGTGATCTGTGCGTCATCTCGCCTCCCGCCACCCCGCCGAGCACAAGTCCACCACGGTGGCGGTCCCCGTGACAGCTGTTTCACGGTGTCCGGCCAGCTCACGGGGCCGACCCGGCGTCGACGTTGAGACACCGCGCCCGGGTGAGGACAATGGCGAGGGTGACTGGCGAACCCAACACATCCCCTCCGACCGCACCGGCGCCGGCAACCCCCGCGCGGACCTTCTACGACGAGGTCGGCGGTGCCGAGACGTTCCGGCGACTCACGGCTGTGTTCTATCGCGAGGTGGCGCGCGACGAGGTGCTGCGCCCGCTGTATCCCGAGGAGGACCTGGGTCCGGCCGAGCGTCGGATGCGGATGTTCCTCGAACAGTACTGGGGCGGCCCGCGAACCTACTCCGATGAGCGCGGCCACCCCCGACTCCGCATGCGTCACAACCCCTTCCGCGTCGGTCCCATCGAGCGGGACGCGTGGCTGCGCTGTATGCACACCGCAATCGCCTCCATCGACGACGACACGCTCGACGCACCCCACCGCCAGGCGCTGATCGACTACATGGAGATGGCTGCGCAATCGATGATGAATTCACCCACCTGAGAGCGTTTTCTGTCCCGACACGCCGCCCGACTCGCCGACTGACCTGGATTTCTCCGAGAAAACTCAGGTAGGGCACAATGACCACGGTGAGCGATGAGACACCAGAGGTCGTCCCCGCCGAGCCATCCGACGGGGGTCAGCCCGACGACGTCGCGTTCGACGACGGCGCGATCGAGTCCGACGTCGATGCGGTCGAGGAGCCGGCTGCCGGCGAGGCCGTCGTCGCCGCCGACACATCCGTCGCACCACCCGTTGTCTCGCAGCTGGATCCGGCCGACACCACGTGGTGGAAGTCCGCGGTGTTCTATCAGATCTATCCGCGCTCGTTCTCCGATGTCAGCGGTGACGGCGTCGGCGATCTCGCCGGTGTCATCGACAAACTCGGCTATCTCGAACTCCTCGGGATCGATGCGATCTGGCTCAGTCCGATCATGGCCTCTCCCATGGCAGATCACGGTTACGACGTCTCCGATCCCCGGGACGTCGATCCCCTCTTCGGCGACCTCGACGTCTTCGACGAGCTCATCGCCGAGGCCCACGAACGCGACATCCGGGTGACGATGGACCTCGTCCCCAACCACACGAGTGATCAGCACGAGTGGTTCCAGGCCGCGCTGGCCGCGGCCCCCGGCAGTCCCGAACGCGAGCGGTACATCTTCCGGGACGGCCTCGGTGACGACGGCGACGAGCCGCCGAACAACTGGCACAGCATCTTCGGCGGACCCGCCTGGACCCGGGTCACCGAGGCCGACGGCTCGCCGGGACAGTGGTACCTGCACATCTTCGCCAAGGAGCAGCCGGACCTGAACTGGGAGAACCCGGACGTCTTCGCCGATCTCGAGAAGACGCTGCGTTTCTGGCTCGATCGGGGTGTGGACGGCTTCCGCATCGACGTCGCGCACGGCATGGCCAAACCCGCGGACCTGCCCGACATGGACCTGTCGGCGACCAAATTGCTGCAGAACTCCGACGACGACCCGCGGTTTAACAACTATGCGGTGCACGAGATCCACCGCAAGATCCGCAAGGTCCTCGACGAGTACCCCGGGGCCGCCAACGTCGGTGAGATCTGGGTCAGCGACAACGAGCGATTCGCCGAGTACCTGCGTCCCGACGAACTGCACCTCGGGTTCAACTTCCGGCTCGCCAAGGCGCCGTTCGAATCCGGTGCGATCAGGGAGGCCATCGAGAACTCACTCGACGCGGTGTTGTCGGTGTCGGGTACTCCGACGTGGACGCTGTCCAATCACGATGTCGCCCGCGAGGTCACGCGATACGCCGTCGCCGACCCGGAGACCGGGGCACTCGACCTCGAGCGCGGCACGAGGCGCGCACGAGCGATGCTCGTCGTCGAAATGGCCCTGCCCGGAACGGTTTTCCTCTACAACGGGAGCGAACTGGGACTGCCGAACGTCGACGACCTGCCCGACGACGCACTCCAGGACCCGGTGTGGGAACGGTCCGGACGCACCGAACGCGGGCGGGACGGCTGCCGCGTCCCGATCCCCTGGGAGGGGACCGAGCCGCCCTTCGGATTCAGTGCGACGTCCGAGACCTGGCTGCCGATCCCGGATTCGTGGCGCGCGCTCACTGTCGAAGCCCAGCTCGAGGACGTGGGGTCGATGCTGTCGCTGTACCGCGCAGCCATCGACCTGAGGGTGACCCGTCCGGAGTTCACCGGTGAGCACCTCGAGTGGTACGGCGCGCCGGAGGGATGCCTGGCGTTCCGTCGTTCCGAGGGTCAGCTGGTCTGTGCGCTGAACGCCGGCGATGAGCCGGTGCCCCTTCCGCCCGGCGAATTGCTGCTCGTCAGTTCACCTCTCGTCGACGGGATGCTGGCGCCGGACGCAGCTGCCTGGCTGGTGTGACCGGCTCACACCACTAGTTCAGGACGGTCACCGCGAGATCGCGGTGCCGGCGCTGGTACACCGAGCCGAAGCGTGCATCGATCCGAATCCACGCCGCCGACATCCGGATTCGTACCGGTTCGTCGGCTGCGATCGCCCCGGTGTCGGAGGTCTCGGTGACCGCTCGTCCGTCCGCGTCGCGGATGAATCCCATGCCGGTCAGGGCGAAGACCGATCGCATGCTCACCGCGGCCCGCAGCGCACCCTCCTCCGACGTGACCTCGAGGACATCCTGATCGAGCAGACCCGTTGCGGGACCGTGCCCGCTCCCCTCCTCGCGCGCCACCCGGGCGCCTTCCCGGGACAGTTCGACCACGCTGCGGGCGGGTACGTCGTCGATGTGCCGGAACCCGACCGCAGCGGGAAGCGCTCCGCGCCAGGCACTGTCGAGTGAGAAGCCGGGATCGACCGCGGTGCCCGGGCCGGCCGATTCGACGGTCGCACGCAGTGTCGAAGCGTCGCACACGATGTCGGTCGGCGCGATTCGTCCGGTCACCGACCGGGTGGCGAGGACGTCGAACCCGGTATGTGCCCACAAGGCCACCAGACCGTCCGAACGCGCGACCACCCGGACGACGGCGGCATCGTCGAGACGTACTGCGTGCGAGAGGAACGCGAGGGCGTTCGATCGGTCCGAGGACGCGAACTCGATGAACCGCTCCATCAACTCGGCCCGCCGCGTGTGGCCGATTCCCCGGCAGGGCGGCGGAATCCGGCGAGGTAGACCTTCTGTTCCGGGGTGAGCCGGGCGATGCGCTGGGCCGCCACGTCGAAGGCGACGAGCTGTGTGCTGGCGACCACGGCGGGGCGAGAGGCGGGGTCGGCACCCGCCGCGCGCACTTCGTAGCCGACGGTGAAATCGACGGCCCGCAGGCGTTCGACGAACATGGTGACCTCGATCGGTCCCTCGGAATGACGCAGCTGCGCTTGATATCTCACGTGTAGGTCGGCGACGAGGCAGCCGTCGCGCAGGGGCGCGGTCGGTCGGCCGTCGTAGAAGAGCCAGGGAATGCGCGCCTCTTCGAGCAACGTCACCATCCGGGCGTGGTTGATGTGCGCGTAGACATCCATGTCCGACCAGCGCACCGGCACCTTGACCAGGTATCCGTCAGCGGTCGTGGTCCCGGCGTCCTCGTTGAGCACGTGCGTCATCCCCTGTCAGATCGGTGTCGGCGGGCGGCCAGCGCGGCCACCCCGGCCCAACCCTACGCACTACCCGACCCGGTCAAGCAGGCGCGATCTCCACCGGCAGACCGTTGAGGACGACGGTCCCCGAGAGCGGGTCCAGCAGGGCGCCGTCGTTCAGGTCGTTCACGTTCACACCCGGCTCGGCGGCAGCGACGCCCAGTCTGATGCCGTCGACATCATGACCCCACCCGTGCGGCAGCGACGCGACCCCGGGCCGGATGTCGGTGGTGATCTCGACGGAAACGGTCAGCGAACCGCCCGCACCACGGACCTTGGCGACGTCGGAGATGCCGAGTCGGTCGGCATCGTCGGGATGCATGAGCAGGGTGCAGCGATTGGTACCGCCGGTGAGGGCCGGGAGATTGTGCATCCAGCTGTTGTTCGAACGCAGGTGGCGGCGGCCGACCAGCAGCAGGCTGCCGTCGGCGGCCGGCGCCGGGTCGCCCCCGGCGTCCACCGCTGCGCTCAGGCGTGCGAGGTCGCCGATGAGCGGGTCGGGAGCGAGTTCGATCTTGCCGGATGCCGTGCGGAGCACCCCGGGCAGGCGCGGCCGCATCGGCCCCAGGTCGATGCCGTGCGGCGCGGCCAGCACATCCGCGAACGTGAGGCCGTTGCGCGCGCCGAAGGCGTCGCCGTACGCCCCGAGGCGGAACAGCATGTCCAGCCGACGCTGGTGCCCGGGCGCGTCGGGCAACTTCGCGACGAGCGAGGCGACGTCACGGCCGGCGACGGGCGAATAGGGGTCGGTGACCTCCTTCGACAGAGTCGCCGCGATGACCTGTTCGTCGACGAGCCCCGGGTCGGCGTCGACCCCGGCCCCGGACAGGCCCATGATCAGCCGGCACACGATCTCGATCTCGTCGGGACGGCCTGCCGGCAGCGGTAACACGGGCGGCGAGTAGCGGGCGGTGGCCCGGACCGCCAGGTTGTTCAGGATGGCATCGAAATGCGGACTCTGCGACGGGCGCGGCGGCGGCAGCACGACGTGTGCGTGCCGCGTCGTCTCGTTCAGATAGGGGTCGACGCAGACCACGAACTGTGCGTCGTCGAGTGCGCGTCCCAGTCGTGCGCCGTTCGGCGCGGACAGGACGGGGTTACCCGACACCGTCACCAGCGCCCGCAACCGCCCCTCGCCGGGCGTCTCGAACTCCTCGGCCATCGCGACGGCGGGGAGCTCACCGCCGACCTCCGCGTGACCGGAAACCCGGCTGCGCCACCGCCCGGTACGGAACCCCCGGCCCGCACGGGCCGGGCGGGGCGACGGAGCGGTCGGTGCGAGCGGGAACATCACTCCCCCGGGCCGGTCGAAGTTGCCGGTGAGGATGTTCACCACGTCGATGAGCCAACTGCCGATGGTCCCGAATTGCACTGTGGTGGTGCCCATCCGGCCGTAGACGGCGGCCGATTCCGACGCGGCGATCGACCGGGCGAGAGCCCGGATGTCGGCGGCCGCCACACCACAGAACGAGGCGACCCGTTCGGGAGTGAAACCGCTCAGCTCGTCGCGCAGCGCCTCCACGCCGGTGACATGCGTGGCGATCCCGCCGAGGTCGGCGGCGACGAGGTCCTCGTCGAACAGGCACTGCACCACCGCGCACAGCAGCGCCGCATCCGTTCCGGGCCGCGGCGCGATGTGGGTGTCCGCCAACTTCGCCGTGCGGGTGCGTGCCGGGTCGATGACGGTCAGGCGCCCGCCCCGGCGGCGCAGCGCGGTCAGTTTCCCGGGGAAGTCGGCGGCGGTGGTCACACTGCCGTTGGAGACCACCGGGTTCGCTCCGATGATCACGAGATGATCGGTGCGGTCGAGGTCCGGGACGGCAAAAGTCCCCGCATGACCGACGAGGTAACCGGTGGCCGCCTGCTTCGGCATCTGGTCGAGGGTGCTGGCGCTGAACACGTTGCGGGTACCGAGTGCCCGGATGAGCAAGGGCGCGTACATCGTGCCGGCGACGGTGTGCGCGGACGGATTGCCGAGGTAGAAGCCGATCGACTCGCCTCCGGAGGTCGAGATCACCTCGCGCAGCCCGTCGACCGCAGCGGTGAGCGCTGTGTCCCAATCGGTTTCGACGAGCCGACCATCGCGCCGGATGAGCGGACGGTCGAGGCGATCGGGATCGTTGTCGAGCTGGGCGAAACTCGCACCCTTCGGACACAGGTAGCCGGCACTGAACACGTCGTCGGCGTCACCGCGCGCGGCGGTGACGATCTCGCCGCCGATCGCGCGGTCCCGGCCGATGGTGAGGGTCAGACCGCAGGTGGCCTCGCAGAGCGGGCAGATGCGCGGTGCGGTTCGGGTCATGTGCTCAGGCTAGGCGCTCGGCACACCTGACCGCGATGGATTCGACGACGGCAGCCGTCGCCTGCGCATCAGCGGATCACGCTCCGCAGCTGCCGGGCCGCGACGGAGAGCGTGGCCAGATCCGCGGTCCCCGTCTCCTCGATCTCCCGGAGCACGCTACGTACCCGGCTCAGCCGGTTCGACCGCGAGGACTCCCACTCGGCGATCTTGTCGGCCGTGCTCTCGCCGGGTTCGCTGACCTCCAGAATCCGCAGGGTCAGCGCACGGAGCGCACCGTGCATGTCGTCACGCACGGCCAACCGGGCCAGCGCATGCCATCGATCGCCGAATTCGAGTCCCGACACCGCCGTGAGCAGCTGTTCGAGACCGAAGTGCTCCATCACCCCGAAGTAGAGGTCGCCGACCTCGCCGGCGTCCCGGTCGGCGATCTCGGCCGCGTCGATGATGTCGAGCAGACAGAAGCGGTGCAGGCTAGCCGCGACGCTGTGGGCGAGGTCCTCGGGAACGCCGTGCTCGATGTAGGTGTCGGCGCGCTCGGCGACATCGCGTGCCGAGCTCAGCCCGTACCAGTCGTCGATGACCTCGGACAGTGCTGCCACCCGCTCGCCGTAACGGGTGATCTCGGCGGCCATGGCCAATGGTTGCGGCCGGAAGGCGAGCAACCACCGCGAGGCGCGGAACAGCAGACGGCGCGCGTACAGCATCATCTCGTCGACGGCCTCGACCGGAGCCGGTGCATGCCGGATGCCCTCGAACACCTCGTTCATGCCGAACACCTTGTTGGACACCACATACGCGCGGACGCCCTCCTCGGTACTGCAGCTGCTCCCCTCGCTCAACCGGAACAGGTGGGTCATCCCGGCGTGGTCGATCACGTCGTTGACGAGGGTCGTCGCCACGATCTGACGCCGCAACCGGTGTCCGCTGATCGCGTCGGAATACTCGGTGCGCACCGCATCCGGGAAATAGCGCGCGACGCGGGGTGCGAACACGTCGTTGTCGGGGAGGTCGGTGGCGAGCAGGTCGGATTTGGACTCGAGCTTGACGTGCGCCATGAGCGTCGCGAACTCGGGCGACGTGAGACCGCGGTGGAGCTCACCGCCGACCCGCTTGCGCAGCTCGCGCGGCTCGGGCAGTGCTTCCAGGCGTAGGTCGACGCCCCGTTTGGCGGCGAGGTGTTCGAGCATCCGGGCGTGCACCTCCACCCGCAGCAGCTCGAATGTGCGGCAGAATCCGAGCTCGGAGTTCTGCGAGATGTTGTCGGCGAGAACGAGTTCGGCCACCTCGTCGGTCATCGACTCCAGCAGGGGGTCGCGTTCGTCGGCGTCGAGGTCGCCCGCCGAGACCGCCGCGTCGAGCAGGATCTTGATGTTCACCTCGTGGTCGGAACAGTCGACCCCGGCCGAGTTGTCGAGGGCATCGGTGTTGATCCGACCCCCGGCGAGGTCGAACTCGATGCGCCCGCGTTCGGTGACCCCGAGGTTGCCGCCCTCCCCGATCACCTTGGCACGCAACTCGTTTCCGTCGACGCGGATCGCGTCGTTGGACTTGTCGCCGACACTCGCATGTGATTCGGTCGACGCCTTCACGTAGGTCCCGATGCCGCCGTTCCACAGGAGGTCGACCGGAGCGAGCAGGATCGCGCGTATCAATTCGGGTGGTGAGAGTTCTGTCGTGCCGTCTTCCATGCCCAGCGCGTCCACCATCTCAGGGGTGATCGGGATCGACTTGCGGTCGCGCTCCCACACCCCGCCGCCGGCACTGATGAGGTCGGTGTCGTAGTCCGCCCACGACGACCGCGGTAGGCCGAACAACCGCTTCCGCTCGGTGAACGACGCCGCCGCCTCCGGATCGGGGTCGACGAAGATGTGCCGGTGATCGAACGCGGCGACGAGCCGGATGTGTTCGCTGAGCAGCATGCCGTTGCCGAACACGTCGCCGCTCATGTCGCCGATCCCGACGACGGTGAAGTCCTGCGACTGTGTGTCGGTCCCCATCTCGCGGAAATGCCGCTTGACCGACTCCCACGCGCCCCGGGCAGTGATACCCATGGCCTTGTGGTCGTATCCGGCCGACCCGCCGGAGGCGAAGGCGTCGCCGAGCCAGAACCCGTACGACTTCGACACGTCGTTGGCGATGTCGGAGAACGAGGCGGTGCCCTTGTCGGCCGCCACCACCAGGTAGGTGTCGTCGGAGTCGAGCCGGACGACCCCGCGGGCGGGGATGACCTCACCGGTCGCGAGGTCGATGTTGTCGGTCACGTCGAGCAGGCCGGCGATGAACTGCCGGTAGCACACGATCCCTTCCTCCCGCTGCGCCTCCCGGTCCCGCGCGGCGTCACCGGTCGGCGGCGGCGGCCGTTTGACCACGAAACCGCCCTTGGCGCCGAGCGGCACGATCACCGCGTTCTTCACCGCCTGCGCCTTGACCAGGCCGAGGATCTCGGTGCGGAAATCCTCCCGGCGGTCCGACCATCGCAGGCCGCCACGGGCGACCGAGCCGAATCGGAGGTGCACCCCCTCCACGCGCGGTGAGTAGACGAAGATCTCGTGCAGCGGACGGGGTTCAGGGGTCTGCGGGATGTCGCGCGGACGGAGTTTGAACGAGATGACCGGACAGTGATCGGAGTCCGACGACCCGCCGTCGACGAAGTAGTTCGTGCGGTCGGTCGCCGACAGCACCGCCGCGAACGCGGAGACGATGCGGTCGGCATCGAGGCTCAACACGAGTCCGATCTCCTCGTCGAGCTTGTCGCGTACCCGCTTTCGGCGCTGTTCGTCGGCGGTGTCGGGGTCGAACGACGCGACGAACAGGTCGACGAGGCCGCGGGTGATGGCGAGGTGCTGGCCGAGGACGCTGGCGACGTGGGCCGAACTGTACGAGAACCCGCATTGACGCAGGTACTGCCCGTAGGCGCGCAGCATCGCCGCCGACCGCCAGTCCAGGCCCGACCTGATGACGAGTTCGTTGTAGGCGTCGACGTCCGCACCGGCGAGCCAGATCCGGCGGAACGCCTCGGTGAACCGGTCGGCGAGGTCGTCGGCGTGGTCGAGGTCGACGGTCATCCCGGCCGCGAGTTGGACGCTGAATTCGTAGGCCCAGCAGACGGTGTCGTCGAGCCGATGAATCTCGTACGGGTGCTCCTCGAGGACGTCGAGACCGAGACTGTGCAACACCGGCAGGACATCGGTCAGTGTCGCCGACGCACCGCAGAGGTACAGCGTGAAGATCCACCGGTTCGGTTCTCGCCCGTCGGTCGCCGTCTCGGCGGCGTCGAGGGTCACGTCGATCTCACCCGGTTCCAGACCCACGACGCGGATGAGGTCGGCGAGGGCCGCGTGCGGTTCGCGGAGCTCCTTGTAGTCCTCCGACAGCGAGGACAACTGGCGCAGCAGCACGTCCGGGCCGCCGTCGAGTCCCGGGATGTCCTCTGCGACAGCCAGTTCGCGCACCCGCTCGTCCCAACCGCGGATGGCGGCGACCAGCGCCGCTTGCACGCGTGCGTGGGCCGGTGATCCGGTGTCGACCGATCCGAGCTCGGCCGCCGTCGTCGGGTCGATACAGACCAGCACCTGCAACAGTGCCAACGGCATCTCGCTGACACGCGCCGTGTACTCCAGCCCGGTTCCGTCCACCTCGGCGACGAGCGCGCGCTCGAGGGCGAGCCGGGTGGACGTGTTGTAGCGGTCCCGGGGCAGGTAGATGAGGGCGACGGCGGTGCGTCCGTCGAAGTTGGTGCGCAGGAACAGCCGCAGCGACCGTGTCGCCACCGCGTCCAGCATCTCGGTCAGGCGGCGTTCGAGCTCGTCGTCGGTGGACGAGAACATCTCCACCAGCGGATAGTTCTGCAGCAGCTCGATCATGGACTGACCGGCGAAGGAATCCTCCTCGACGCCCGCCTGCGCGAGGACGTCGTGCACCTTGGCGCGCAGGACCGGGACGTCGAGCACCGCCTGATGATTGCCGGCGGAGGTGAGGGTACCCAGGAAACGATGCTCGCCGTCGTGATCGCCATTCGCATCGAACGTCGGAACCTGCACGAGCACAGGGAAATTGGTGCGCTGGATGCCGGTCGCCACGAACACCCGGCTGACCCTCGGGACCAGCGGACGATCAGTCACCGACGGGAAGTCGCGGTCGATGGAGTCGGTTCGCCACACGCCGAGACGGTCGGCGTCGCCGGCGGGCCCGTCCCCGCCCACCCGCACATGGCCCAGCGGGTGGAAGTGGTTGCCGGCGAACCACTCGAGCAGCGCGGCGTACTCACCACGGTCGGCGTCGGAGACTCCGGCCCCCGGCAGCGGTGCGTCGGCCATCCCGGCGGCGCACTCCGCCATCCGCGAACGCATCGCCGACGCATCGGCGTCGACGTCGATGACCCGCGAGACGACCTCGCGGAGATCGTCTCGCAGCGGCTCCGGATCGATGCCCGGGTGACGTGCGAGACCGCAGACCGCAATCCAGGACTCCGGGGTCGTCTCGCCGGAGTCGACGGCGACGAGTGTGCCGTCGCGGTCCCGCTGGACGGGTATCACCGGGTGGTCCATACGGTCGATGGTGAGGTCGTGCGCCTCGACCGTGGCCAGGACGGCTTCGACGAGCATCGGCATGTCGTCGTTGACGACGAGGATCTCGACGGTGCCGCCCTCGCCCGCGGTCACCCCGACGAGCGCCTCTCCGCGGCGGCGGACCCGCGCGTCATCGAGATGTCTGCGCACCCGGTCGGCGGCCGACTCACCTGCCGACCCGTCGGTCCGCGACCTGAAGTAGTGGTCCACCGCGTCCGGAACGAGTGACGTCACATCTGCCGATGCTAGTCACCCGCGCCGGGCGGAACCGGGATTAATCGCGAGTCAGTTTGCGGTGCGTGACCCGGTGCGGGCGGGCGGCGTCGGCGCCGAGGCGATCGACCTTGTTGGCCTCGTAGGCCTCGAAGTTGCCCTCGAACCAGAACCACTGCCCCTCTTCGACGTTGCCCTCCCACGCCAGGATGTGGGTACAGGTGCGGTCGAGGAACCAGCGGTCGTGGCTGATGACCACGGCACACCCGGGGAACTGCTCCAGCGCGCTCTCCAGCGAGCCCAGGGTCTCGACGTCGAGGTCGTTGGTCGGCTCGTCGAGCAGGATCAGGTTGCCGCCCTCTTTCAGGGTGAGCGCGAGGTTGAGGCGGTTCCGCTCACCACCGGAGAGCACCTCCGAGCGCTTCTGCTGGTCAGGGCCCTTGAACCCGAAGGCGCTGACGTAGGCGCGCGAGGGCATCTCGTTCTGGCCGACCTCGATGTAGTCGAGCCCGTCGGAGACGACCTCCCACACCGTCTTCTTGGGGTCGATGTTGGCGCGGCTCTGGTCGACGTAACTCAGCTTGACCGTCTCACCGACCTTCACCGTGCCCGAATCGGGCTGCTCCAGGCCGACGATCGTCTTGAACAGGGTCGTCTTGCCGACGCCGTTCGGACCGATCACGCCCACGATGCCGTTGCGCGGCAGGGTGAACGACAAGTCCTTGATGAGAACCCGGCCCTCGAAACCCTTGTCCAGGTGCGAGACCTCGACCACGACGTCGCCCAGGCGCGGCGGCGTCGGGATCTGGATCTCCTCGAAGTCGAGCTTGCGGGTCTTCTCCGCTTCGGCCGCCATCTCCTCGTAGCGGGCGAGGCGGGCCTTGTTCTTGGTCTGGCGGGCCTTGGCACCGGAGCGGACCCAGGCGAGCTCTTCTTTCAGCCGCTTCTGCAGCTTCTGGTCCTTCTTGCCCTGGACCTCGAGACGCTCGGCCTTCTTCTCCAGGTAGGTCGAGTAGTTGCCCTCGTAGGGGTGCAGCTTGCCGCGGTCGACCTCACAGATCCACTGCGCGACGTGATCGAGGAAGTACCGGTCGTGGGTCACGGCCAGCACGGCGCCCGAGTAGTTCGCGAGGAACTGCTCCAGCCACAGCACCGACTCGGCGTCGAGGTGGTTGGTCGGCTCGTCGAGCAGCAGGAGGTCGGGCTTCTGCAGCAGCAGCTTGCACAGTGCGACGCGGCGACGTTCACCACCGGACAGGTGGGTGACCGGCGAATCGGCCGGCGGGCAGCGCAGCGCATCCATCGCCTGCTCGAGTTGGGAGTCGAGGTCCCAGGCGTCGTTGTTGTCCAGGTCCTCCTGGAGCTTGCCCATCTCTTCCATCAGCTCGTCGGAGTAGTCCGTCGCGAGCTGTTCGGCGATCTCGTTGAAGCGGTCGAGCTTGACCTTGATCTCGCCCATACCCTCCTCGACGTTCTCCTTGACCGTCTTCTCCTCGTTGAGGGGCGGCTCCTGCAGGAGGATGCCGACGGTCGCGTCGGGGTCGAGGAACGCTTCGCCGTTCGACGGCTGGTCCAGGCCGGCCATGATCTTCAGGATCGACGACTTGCCCGCGCCGTTGGGTCCCACGACACCGATCTTGGCGCCCGGGTAGAAGGACATGGTGACGTCGTCGAGGATGACCTTGTCGCCGTGCGCCTTGCGAACCTTCTTCATCGTGTAGATGAACTCAGCCACGTGAAAACTCCTTCGGACCTGCTCGATGCCGTGTGATCTGTCTGCCGCGGACGCGGGGGGTGGGCGCCCGGGCGCACACACAATGGGGTCCAGCCTAGTCGCCGTCGCACGACGGGCGACGGTCCGGTGCGTCTGCGCCGGTTCGGTGCACCGTCTTTCGCGGGTTGACGCGCGGGTGGGCAGGTTTGCCGGGAGAATGTCGTGGGGACAAGAACGGGGGGATGGGTGAGCGCCGTGCCGGTGTGCGGCGGCGAGGCGATGGGAGCGGTCGATGGGTGCGGTACCCAGATGGACGATCGTGTCCGTGGTCCTGGGTGTCATGGTCGGGTCGATGGGCGTCGTCGCCTGCGAGCCGGCGCCGCGCGAATGTCCGCCGACCATCTCACCCCTGCACGCCCCGGCCGGGGACTGCCTGCGGTTCGGTGTCAGCACCCCGAGCGGCCCGCTCCGCCCGGCCGAGGTCGCCGCGGTCACCGACCTCGTCGGCGTTCGGCCGACCGTCAACCTGTTCTTCGAGGACTTCACCGCGATCCCCCCGATCGCCGCACTCGACGCCGTGGTCGCCTCGGGTGCCGAACCGGTGGTCACCTGGGAGCCGTGGCGCCACCTCGGTGGTGACGACTACGACTGGGGCGCGTTCACGATGTCGTCGATCGTGGCCGGAGCCCACGACAACTACCTGTACCGCTGGGCCGACGAACTCGTCGCCTGGGGCGGGATCGTCTACCTCCGGTTCGCGCACGAGCCGAACGGCGACTGGTACCCGTGGAGCCCCGCCGGCGGGACCTCCCCCGAGCTGTACATCGCCGCGTGGCGCCATGTCCACGACCTCTTCGCGTCCAAGAACGCGACCAACGTGAAGTGGGTGTGGGCCCCGAATGTCCCCCTTTCCGACGACGCTCCGCTCTCACGCTGGTACCCGGGCGACACCTACGTCGACGTCCTGGGGATCGACGGCTACAACTGGGGCGCGGTGCCCGGCCACCGATGGACTCCGCCGGCGGAGTTGTTCGCCGATTCGTTTGCACAGCTTCGTAACTTGTCCTCCGAGAAACCGATACTCGTCACAGAGGTCGGGTCGGCAGAAGCCGGTGGTTCCAAAGCCGACTGGATCGCCGACCTGGTGACCTACCTCGACGACGCCGACGACGTCACCGGCTTCGTCTGGTTCGACCACGACAAAGAAGCGGACTGGAGATTGGGCAGCACGGCAGCAGCGGGCGCCGCGATGGCGCACGCACTCGAGAAAGCGGGACTGAGGTGACCCTGGTGGACGCGCACATCGATGCCGACATCGAAGAGGCACGACTGCATTCGATGCAGCAGTTGAACGTACTCGACTCACCCCCGGAGGATCGGTTCGCGCAGATCACCCGGATGGCGAAAGCCGTGTTCGGCGTACCGATGTCGACGGTGTCGCTGCTCGACCGAGACCGGCAGTGGTTCAAGGCGGTCGACGGCATCGAGCTGCAGAACCTGCCGCGGGAACAGACGGTCTGCCAGGTGACGGTCGCGCGTGCCTACGACCACCCCGACGATCCGGCGCTGATCATCCCCGACGTCTCGAAGGTCCCGACCTTCGCCGCGATCCCGCAGATCGCCGCCGACGACGGAATCCGCTTCTACGCGGGATATCCGCTGTACGGCCCCGGCGGACATCCCGTGGGGACCTTCTGTCTCTATGACACCCAGCCGCGGGAACTCACCACCGATCAAGAGGCGGCGTTCCGCGAGCTCGCCGCATGGGCGCAGCGGGAGATCGCGAACAGCGACGACCTGGAACGCGCGGCACTGGTGCAGCGTCAATTGCTGCCGCCGCCCCTCGGAGTCGTCCCCGGATGGTCGATCGCGGCGATGTGCCTGCCCGCCTTCGCCGTCGGCGGGGACTTCTACGATCACTACCCCTGGAGCGACGGCCTGGTGTTCACCGTCGCCGACGTCATGGGGAAGGGGCTCGGCGCGGCGATCCTCACGGCGACGGTCCGGTCGGCGATCCGAGCCGCATCCCGCGCACTCGACGCCGCCGGACATGCCGCGGCCGACGCCGACCTCGCGAAGGTGGTCGAGACGGTGGCCGATCAGCTCGCCGACGACTTCGCCGGCACCGAGACGTTCGCGACCGCGTTCCATGCACGCCTGCACACCGACGAGGGGCAACTCGAATACGTGGACGCCGGCCATGGCCTGTCGATCGTCCGCCGGGCCGCCGGAGGTGTGGAGTCGCTCCCCGGGGGCGGTCTGCCGATCGGCATCCTGCGCGACGACACCTGGGACTCCGCCCGGGTCCACCTCGATCCCGGCGACATGGTCGTCATCACCTCCGACGGGCTGCTGGACCTCTTGCCGTCTGGTGACGAGTCGGCGTTGCGGGCACTCTTCGCCGACACCTCGACCCCGTCGGAGGTGTGCTCGATGGTGAGCGAACTGGTCGCCTCACGGCCGCCGATCGACGATGTGACCGTCGTGGCCATTCGTCGAGACGATGCGGGATGAGCGAGAGCGTCGAGGAGGCCACCCTCGCACGCACGGCCCCGTCGCCGTGGCTGCGGCTGGTGATCGTCGCCGCCGCGATCCTCGGGATCAACTACATCGTGTGGCGCTGGCTGGCCTCGGTGAACTGGGACGCCTGGTGGATCGCGGTTCCCCTGGTCGTCGCCGAGACCTACAGCCTGATCGACTCGTTGCTGTTCGGGCTGACGATGTGGCGGCTGCAACACCGCCCCGATCCGCCTCCCCCGCCCGAGGGCGCCACCGTCGATGTCTTCATCACCACCTACAACGAACCCCTGGATCTGGTGATGAAGACCGCTGTCGCCGCGAAGGCGATCACCTACCCGCACACCACGTGGATCCTCGACGACGGTGATCGAGCCGAGCTCGCCGAGGCCGCGGCCCGGGCGGGCATCGGCTACATCACGCGATCGTCGAACTGGCTCGACAAACCTCGGCACGCCAAGGCCGGCAACCTGAACAACGCCCTGATGCAGACCGACGGCGAGTTCCTCCTCATCCTCGACGCCGATCAGATCCCCGAACCGCAGATCCTCGACCGCACGCTCGGCTACTTCCACGACGACAAGATGGCCCTCGTCCAGACGCCGCAGTATTTCGTGAACGTGCCGCCCGGGGACCCGCTCGGCAGCCAGGCTCCGCTGTTCTACGGGCCGATCCAGCAGGGCAAGGACGGGTGGAACGCCGCGTTCTTCTGCGGATCCAACGCCGTGCTGCGCCGGGAGGCGCTGATGCAGCTCGGCATCACCCAGTACGTCTCCGCCGTCTCCGACGGCATCGATCGCGCCCTGCGCACCGCGCGTTCTGTCCTCAAGTCGACGCGCAAGCAGGTCGGGAAAGACAACCCCACCGCCTCGGCCGCGCTCGACGCCGTCGACGAGGCCGTGAAAGACGCTCGCGCGCAGCTGAAGAAGAAAGAGCCACTGGCCGAGATCACCTATCGCTTCCAGGCGCGCGTCGACGAGGCGGCACGCGGGCTCGTCGACGCCGACGTCGAGGCCATGCGCGCCGACCTCGAGGCCATCGAGGCGCTCACCGAGCTGAGCGAGCAGGAAGCCGGTGCCGGCGCCGTCGACTACGACGCACTCGCGGTCCTCGCCGAGCGCGAGTGGTCGCCGCTCGGCGCCATCGAATCCATCCGCGCCATGGTCGCGGCGGTCGACGTCGGACGATCCGACGAGGCCCAGCCCATGTTGCCCCTGGCCACCATCTCGGTGACCGAGGACATGGCGACCTGTATGCGGTTGCACGCCCTCGGCTGGAACTCCGCCTACCATCACGAGAATCTTGCCTTCGGCCTGGCGCCCGAGGACCTGAAAACGATGGTCACGCAACGGCTTAGGTGGGCACAGGGCACGATCCAGGTCATGCTGCGGGAGAACCCGCTGGTACAGAAGGGCCTCACCCTCACCCAGCGACTCATGTACTGGGCGACGATGTGGAGCTACCTCGCCGGTTTCGCGGCCATCGCCTACATCGCGGCACCGGTGGTCTACCTGGTGCTGGGCATCCTGCCGGTCGAGGCCTACAGCTGGGACTTCTTCCTGCGGCTGATCCCGTTCCTGGTGGTCAACCAGATACTGTTCCTGGTGGTGGCACGAGGCACGCCGACGTGGCGCGGCCAGCAGTACAGCCTCGCTCTGTTCCCCGTCTGGATCAAAGCGTGCACCACCGCATTTCGCAACGTCTACATGAACCGTCCGCTCGGTTTCGCGGTGACCCCGAAGACCAAGCAGTCGCAGGATGCGTTGCCCTGGCACATCGTTCGGCCACAGCTGATCGCGATGGCGTTGCTCGTGGTGGCCTCGGTCATCGGTGTCGTGCAGCTGTACCGGGGCGCCGTCTCCGTTCTCGGCGTCGGCGTGAACCTGTTCTGGGTAGTGTTCGATCTGGTGATCCTGAGCGTTGTCATCACCGCGGTGCGGTACCGCGGTCCCGATGAGGAAGGGCAGTGATGGCGAATTTCGCAACACGTAGCGTCGACGGCGGCGCCGTGGCGATCCGGCCCGAGGGCCGGCTCAACATGGTTGTCGCCCCGCGACTCCGAGACCAGTTGCACGAGTTGGTCGGGTCCGGTTCGGCCCGGATCGTCGTCGACCTGTCCGGCACCGACTTCATCGATTCCTCGGGCCTGGGCGCACTCGTCTCCGGGTTGAAGGTGGCACGCCAGGCCGGCGGCGACCTCCGGATCGCGGCCCCGACGCCGCAGGTGGTCACCGTCCTGGAGTTGACCAATCTCAATCGCGTTCTGCGCGTTTACCCGTCGGCCGACGACGCCTTCGACGGGGCCTGACGGGACCCGTCCCACTCACCCAGAGATCGAGGACCCGGCGATGACCGAGAACACCGCGACCCGCACCCTCGAGGAGATCACCTCGCTCGAGACCATGGACCACATCCACGCACTCCTCGCCGATCTCCTCGCGGAGTGCCCCATCGACGACATGGACGCGATGCAGTTCGAGCTCGCCGTGGCCGAGATCGGCGCCAACATCATCGAACACGCCGGGGACGGCGCAACCGTCACCCTGCGCCTCGAGCTGGAGGTCGCACCGGACCGGATCGAAGCCCGCTACTCCGACGACGGCAGTCCCGCCCGCGTCGATCTCGACGCCGTGAGCCTGCCCGACGACTTCGCCGAGCGTGGCCGCGGCCTGGCCATCGCGATCAACGTCCTCGACGAACTCGCCTATCGTCGTGCCGACGGCAAGAACCACTGGCGACTGGTCCGGAACCGTTCGGATTGAGTTGTAGTCGGCTCGACCCCACGATCGTGCGTTCACGCCGCCGGCTCGCGGGACTCGGGCGCAGTCGCGACGACCGGTGCGTCGGCCGCGCGCCCCTGGGCGGGCGTGCCCCGATACGTGACGACGCAGCGACTCAGGTCGAGTCCGACGGCCACGGCCGTCATCTCGAGATCGGAGCGACGTGAGCCGTCCGCCGACGGGTACTCGTTGGTCTTGATCTGACCGTGCGCGATCACCGGCCGCCCCTTCGCGATCGCCAGGCCGACGCCGGTCAGCAGACGCCGCCAGCAGCTGACCGTGAGATACAACGTGGGTCCGTCCGACCACTCGCCGGTGCTCTTGTCGATCCGGCGCGACGTGCACGCCACGCGGAAGGAGATCACGTCCTCCCCGGTGGTCGTCTGCCGCCGACGGGGATCGGACACTACGGTTCCGATGACGGTCGTGTACGTCTCAAACATGGTCGTCTCCTACGGGTGTCGGCCACGGGAAGATGTGGCCGCACCAGCATCACCCGCAGCGGGGCCGTCAACCGTCGAGGCCGCACGACTGTGGAGAACTCGACGGGTTACCCACAGATCGCGATGCACCTGACGCTCGCCGCCCATAGACTTCGCAGGGTGCGCATCCGAAGGCTCCTGGTAGGTCTCATCGCAGCGGCAACGATGCTGGCTGCCCCGCCCCTCGCAGGCGCTGCGCCGGTCGCTTCGCCGACATTGACCGGTCTGACCGAGGCGATCGCGGGCCGGCTCGCACTGGCCGACACCGTCGCTGCGACCAAGTGGGCGTCCGGTGCGGCCATCGACGACCCGGCGCGCGAACAGGTGGTCCTCGACACCGTGTCGCAGCTGGCAACCGACCGGGGTCTCGACCCCGCCTACGTGCGCAGTGTGTTCCGCGATCAGATCGAGGCGAGCAAGACCGTCCAGCGCGGACTGTTCGCGCAGTGGCGGCTGCCCGGGCAGACTGCTCCACCTGCGACGTCCGATCTCGGTCCGGTCCGGACCGCGATCAACGAGTTCACCGTGGCCATCGTCGACCAGCTTGCCGCCGCAGGCGAACTCGTGACGAGCTTCCGGTGTCCCCCACAGCTGATCACTGCGACCGGCCGCACCGCTGCCGACTTCGGCTTCGACCCCCTGCACGCCGGCGCCTTGATCCAGGCCGGGTCGTCGGTCTGCACGGTGTCGACGGGGTCCGGCTGAGACCTGTTGCCGCTCAACCGCGCTTGTTGAGTTCCTTCAACATCTCGTTGTAGCTGCCGAGGTCCGCGTCGTGGTCGCGGTCCGCGTTGCGGTCGAAGCGTCGCGCCAGCTTCGTATCGCTGCGCTGCCACTGCACGAACAGCGCGAGCAGGACCACCACCAGAGGGATCTCGCCTGCGGCCCAGGCTATTCCGCCCCCGACACGTTGGTCGTCGAAGAGGCCGTAGTTCCACGGGAGATTGAGCCCGCGGTAGTAGGTCTCGGCGATGACCGCGGTCGTCATCATGAGGGCGATGCCGAAGAACGCGTGGAACGGAATCGAAGCCATCACGAGGCCCAGCTTTGCCACGGGTGACACCTGACGCGGCGCCGGGTCGATGCCGATCACCAGCCAGTAGAAGAGGTAGCCGCTGATCAGGAAGTGCAAATTCATCAACAGGTGCGCCGCGTGGTACTGGACCACAGCCTCGTAGAGACCTCCGAGATACAGAACGTAGAAGCTGCCGACGAACATGACCGCGGCGATCAGCGGATGCGTCAGGATCCGGGACGGCGCCGAGTGCACGCCCAGCTGAATCCACTCGCGCGGGCCCGGCGGATTGCCCCGACCGGCCGGCGGCAGTGCCCGCAGGGCGAGCGTGACCGGGCCACCGAGCACCAGCAGGACCGGCACCATCATCGACAGCAGCATGTGCGCGATCATGTGGATGCTGAACATCGCCGGGGCGTAGCGGCCCAATCCCGATGACGTCGCCAGTAACAGCAGCAGACACCCTAGGAGCCACGCGACGGTGCGACCGACCGGCCAGGCATCACCCCGGCGCCGCAGGCGGATGACTCCCCGGAGATACACGACGGCGAGCACGATCGCCGCGAGCCCGAAGATCAGGTCGAAGCGCCACTCGGTGAGAAGGCGGACGAACGTCGGCGGCCCGTCGAGGTCGTAACCGATCGCGTTCTCGGTCGCCGAGATCTGGGTGGTGTCCACGAGTGGAGGCGGCGTACGGCTCAGGCCGACGGCCAGGCCGAAGGTCGCGGCGAACACGGCGAGTTCGACCAGTCCGAAGCGGACGAACAGCGACGGCTTGTCGTCGGCGTCCAGTTGGGCGATGGTGACGCGACGATGCCACGCGCCGAGTCCACCGAGCACGACCAGTGCCACCACCTTGGCCACGACCAGACGGCCGTAGGTGTCGGTGAACAGGTCGCCGAGCGGCACCCGCACCAGGGCGTTGACGACACCGCTGGCGCCCACGACGAGGATGCACCAGAACGCGACGCGCGAGAACCGTCGCACCGCCAGGGCACGCCATCGTCCGTCGGCGAGGGCGTAGACCACGACCGCGGCGAGACCGCCGAGCCACAGGGTCGCGCCGATGATGTGCAGGATCAGGCTGTTGGTGGCGACGTCGTGGTTGCCACCCGACGAGGAGTGGCCCGCGAGCGCGGACGGCATCAGGCTGAACACGGAGAACGCGATGACCGCGATGGTCGGACCCCAGTGCAGGGTCATCCGGGCGATGATGGCCGCGACCAGTGCGAACACCGCGGTCCAGAACCAGGTGCGCACCTCCGCGACCTGGCCGTAGGCGGTCAGCAGGTTCGCCGGGCGGATCGCCTCCGCCAGCGGCGCCCCACTGACCTCCGACGCCGAGAACGGCATCAACAGCAGAGCGGAGACCGACCACGTCAGCGCGCTCGCCGCCGCGATCCGGATGGCGCGGTAACCCCCGACGTCGAGGACGCCGCTCGCCTGGGGCGGCACGAAGAACGCGGCGAACACGGCCGACCCGAGCGCGATCGCCGCGGCGAACTCGCCGATCGCGGTCAGCGCAGGTGCGCCGTAGGTGGTCAGCGGCCCCGGATCGGGCACACCGGTCAACCGGAGCGCCGACGCCGCGGAGATCGCGGTGACGGCGACGGCGACGATCGCGGCGAGCCAACCCGATGCCCACAGGATCGCGGTGACGACGCCGCGCGGTTCGTTCATCGCGTCGCGATGCTGCTCCGCGGAAGCGGGCGTCGACGTGCGGGTCATCCTCCAACTGTAGGACCGGCGACTGACGTGATCCCAATTCGACCTGGCCCGCCGTGGCGCACGGCATAGCGACGACGGTGTCGTAGACTCTCTCTGCCCGGCCGCTCGTGCGCCACGTCACGCTCGCCGGTCAGCCTCCGTAGCTCAGGTGGATAGAGCAAGGGCCTTCTAATCCCTAGGTCGCAGGTTCGAGTCCTGCCGGGGGCACGTCATGTGCCTGTCGCCGACCGCTCGAAGCGGATCGGGAACCGTTCGGGGCACGCCGTGCGTCATAGTCCTGCCCCACACCTCGGTGGGTCGCGACTCCCTGGAGGATCATGACGCTCCCCCGCTCTCTGTCCGGTTTTCCGCCCCTCTCATCTGGTCGACGAGACCAGAAGGGTTCAGAAGCATCGCTGTTCGGTGTCGATCCCACCGAGGTCGAGGGCATCGCGCGCACCTGGCGGGCCGCCGCGATCGCGATCCACGCCGCGGATGTCGAGGCCGTCGGAGCGGCGCTCGGACCCTCGAGTCGCGTCGTGCGTGCCCTCGCCGCCACGATCGGACCCGCACGGCTGGCGGTGGACTCCATCGGTGAACGCCTGATGACGATGAGCCAGATGCTGCGGGCGTTCGACGCGACGACGGCAGACGCCGACGCGCGGTCGGGCACCCGGTTCCGCTCGCTTCGGAACCGCTGATGCGACCCACCCTCTCGCAGTTGCGCGCGTGGGATCCGCAGTCGATCGCCGTCGCCGGGTCCGCTGCCTCGACGCTCGCCGAGCGCATCGACACCGGCATCGGTCGCGCAATGCGTGCCTTCGACAACGCCTCGAGGTGGTCGGGTGCCACGCATGATGCTGCGCACCAAGCCATCTGGGCGGAACACGATCATGCCGGCGAGGTCCGCAACGTGGTGCAGATGATCGCCGACGAGGCCTCCGATGCCGCCGCCGACCTCGGCTACGCCCGCGACTTCGCCCTTGGTGTCGTCCGGGGAGCCGAGGGGCTGGGCTTCACCGTCTTCGACGACGGCGAGGTGACACATCCAGAGCACGAATTCGACGGCCAGGCCGCCCTTCTCGCGGAATCCATCGCCGAGGCGCTCGACACCGTCGACGCCCTCGACGAGCGCTACGGTGCACGACTCGAGACCTTCGCGGCCGACCTCGCGTCGATGACGGCGGGTCAACCCGACGTCACGCTGCCCGGCGGCGCCGAGATGGACCCGGACCAGGCCGTCCGCATGCTGGAGACGCTCACGCCGACCCAGGTCCGCGACGTCATCGAACAGATGAGTTCCGACGACCTGCGACGCCTGATGCAGGCGAACCCACACGTCGTCGGAAACTTACCGGGCGTGCCGTTCGCGATCCGCGCCCAGGCCAACGAGATCAACATCCGCAATGCACTTCTCGACGAGGTAGCGGCCGGCCGCGCGCACGGCCGTCGAGCTCGGACCCTGCGCGGACTGCTCGCGCCCATCCCCGACACCATGGCCGGCGAGACACCCCGCGGTGACGACGGACTCGTCGAGCGAACCTTCATCACCTTCGTCAACACTCCACGCGGACGCCTGGTCGAGATGATCGGATCGTTGCGGCCCGACACCCCGAACACGGCGACCTACGTGCCCGGGACCGGCACGAACCTCGACACCGCTGCCGGCCACAACCGCACGGCCGCAACCGAACTCGCGGCACGCACCGGCGGTCCGGTCTTCCTCTACCTCGACGGCGACCTCCCGCCCGACCTCCGCTCGGCGGCGAGTCCGAGCTTTGCCGCAGCCATGGCGCACCGCCTGGCGCTGTTCGGAGCAGAACTCGACGCCGAGATCGCGCACCTCGCACCCGGTGCGACCACCACCTACATCGGTCACAGCTACGGCGGGTCGGTCGTGGGCTCGGCCGAACAACTCGGTCTCGCGCCCGACCGCGTCATCTACGCGTCGTCGGCGGGCACCGGAATCTACGACACCCCGCATCCCGACGGCGTGGATCGATACTCGCTGACCTTCCCGGGCGACCCGATCCACTACGTCCAGTCCTTTCCCGGGAACCCTCATGGCCACGACCCCGACACCGCGCCCGGCGTGATCAGGCTCGACACCGGCACAGTCGAGCTCGACGAGCGCACAGTCGACGGGGGTCTGGTCACCCACGGTGCTTATTGGAACGACACGGAATCCACGGCCTTCCAGAACATGGTGAAGGTCATCGTCGGCGCCGAACCCGACCTCTACGTCCCTCGCAAGCCCGACGTCGCCGAACTCCCGCCACCGGTCGGCGCACCCGCTCCCCTGTGGTGGCTCTATCTCGTCAACGATCGCGCCGACGGGGACATCGACCTGCCGGGGCCGATTCCCGACATCCCGCTACGGCTGCCGTGGTGAGCCGCGACTCGAACACACGCCAGGCTTCCGAGTAGTCGTCTGTTCCATCCCGGTCCCCTCGCGACCGTCCACCTGCGAACCTCAACTCGACTCCTGGACCTCGATCGAAGTCCATCAGTCGAGTTGAGGTTCGTCGGTCGGACACCTATGCGTCGCCGTGGTGAGTGCCCGTCCGGCCGACGTCCACCGTCCCCCGCCACCCGCCGATGAGGCGCATGGAGTGATAGATGACCAGTGCCGCGACCGAGCCCAGCGAGATGCCGGCGAACACGAGGTCGCCGACCTGCCAGGTGTAGTCGGCAATGCCGATGATGAGTGGGATCGCCGCGGTGAACTGGTTGATCGGCTTGGAGAAGTCGACCTTGTTGGTCACCCAGATCTGGACGCCGATGACACCGACCAGACCGTAGAGCGCGGTCGTGACACCGCCGAGCACGCCAGGGGGGATCGCGGCGATCACGGCGCCGACCTTGGGCGACAGTCCGAGCAGGATCGCCGCGCCGCCGGCCACCCAGTAGGCCGCCGTCGAGTACACCTTGGTCGCCGACATCACACCGATGTTCTCGGCGTAGGTCGTCGTGGCCGACCCACCGCCGCTGCCGGCCAGCATCGTGGCCACGCCGTCCGCGGCCAGCGCCCGACCCATGGTCGCGTCGTAGTCCTTGCCGGTCATCATCGCGACCGACTTCACGTGGCCGATGTTCTCGACGACGAGCACCAGCACCACGGGCAGGAACAACGGCAGGACACCCAGGTCGAACGTGGGCGTCTGGAAGTCGGGCAGTCCGATCCAGGCAGCGTCGCCGATGGCGGAGGTGTCGATGTAGTCGTTGTCGCTGTCGATCCGGTCGAGGATCAGCGCGAGGACATATCCGGCCACGACGCTCAGGAAGATCGCCAGGCGACCGAGCAGCCCGCGGAACAGCACCGCGGAGGCCACCAGCAGCACCAGCACGATCGTCGCCAGGACGGGATCGGCGACGAAGTTGTTCTTGGCCGCCGGCGCCAGATTGAGCCCGATCAACGCAACGATCGCGCCGGTCACGACGGGTGGCATCAGGGTCTCGATCCATCGCACACCCGCGAAATGACTGATGAGCCCGATGACGACGAGCAGAGCGCCGACCGCCACGAGCCCGCCGAGCGCCGACGACGCCCCGTCGGAGGCGACGGCGGCCGTCACCGGCGCGATGATGGCGAAACTCGAACCCAGGTAACTGGGCAGGCGGTTGCGGGTGATCAGCAGGAACAGGATCGTGCCGACGCCGGAGAAGAACAGCGTCGTCGACGGTGGGAACCCGGTCAGCACCGGGACGAGGAAGGTCGCGCCGAACATGGCGACCACGTGTTGCAGGCCGATGCTGACCGTCCGAGGCCAGGTCAGCCGTTCCTCCGGTGCCACGACCGCGTTGTCGGTCAGCTTCCAGGACAGCAGATTCCGAGACCTCGTCTCCGGTTCACCCATGCCGAACAGTGTGCGGCACGGATGCTGACGACGCCTCACTTCGGGTCTCCTCCGCCGATGCTGCACGGACGGCATATGCAACTCGACTCATATACACCTTGTTGCATAGTGCGTTGTTGCAGTGTTAGCTTGCTCTCATGGCGCTCGAACACGCGATTCTGGTGTCGCTGGCCGAGCGACCGGGAACGGGCTATGAGATCGGTCAACAATTCGACCGCAGCATCGGCTACTTCTGGTCAGCCACGCACCAGCAGATCTACCGGACGCTGAAGAAGCTCCTCGACGACGAACTGGTCAGCGTCGAGTCGATCAGCCAGGACGGTCGTCCGGACAAGAAGGTCTACACGATCTCCGATGCCGGGCGCGACGCCCTGGCCGACTGGGCGATGAGTCCGACCCCACTGCAACCGCTCCGCAGCGACATCGGCGTGAAGCTGCGGGCCGCGGAGTTCGGCGACCTCGCCGCCATCATCGGCGAACTCAAGGCCCACCGCGACGAGCACCTCGCGCAACTGAAGCTCTACACCGGCTTCCAGGCCGACTACTACCCCGATCCCGACACGCTCACCGGCCGCAAGCTGCACCAGTACCTCGTCCTCCGCGGCGGTATCCGCCAGGAGCAGGGATACATCGAATGGTGCGACGAGGTCATCCACGGACTCGAACGGGAATTGACCCAGAGCTGAGTTCGCCAGTCCCGCAACACCTTCGATACCGCCAATCCGTCCACCCAGGTTCACCGAGATGAAAGGTCGCGCCATGTCAGCCCCGACGGCACAACCGAACCAGCACTATCCGCACCTGTTCACGCCCCTGCAGATCGGCGGCATGACCATCGAGAACCGACTGGTCATGGGTTCGATGCACACCGGTCTCGAGGACCGGTTCTGGGACACCGACAAGCTGGCCGCGTACTTCGCCGAACGCGCCAAAGGCGGTGCGGGACTGATCATCACCGGCGGCTTCGGCACCAGCCGGACGGGTTTGCTCGCCTTCGCCGGCGGCAAGATGACCAACGTCGTCGACATGACCCGCCACAAGCGCGTGACCAAGGCCGTGCACGACGAGGGCGGCAAGATCGCGATGCAGCTGATCCACGCCGGCCGCTACGGATACACGCCGTTCAAGGTCGCTCCCGGCACCGATCCGTCGCCGATCCACCCCTTCAAGCATCTGAAGATGACCGAGCCGATCATCCGCCACGTCATCAGGTCGTTCGGGCAGTCCGCCAAGCTGGCACGCAAGGCCGGCTACGACGCCATCGAGATCATGGGCGGCGAGGGCTACCTCATCAACCAGTTCCTCTGCCCCCACACCAACGACCGCACCGACAAATGGGGCGGCAACACCGAGAACCGCCAGCGTTTCCTGGTCGAGGTCATCAAGGAGATCCGCCGTCAGGTCCCCCGCGACTACCCGGTGATCCTGCGTCAGTCGATCGCCGACCTGATCCGCAAGGGACAGACCTGGGACGAGGTCGCGCTGATGGCTCGCAAGGCCGAGCAGTACGGCGTCGACGCCATCAACACCGACATCGGCTGGCATGAGGCCCAGGTTCCCACCATCGTCACCTCGGTGCCGCGCGGCGCGTTCGTGAAGTTCACCGAACGGCTCCGCGACGAGGTCTCGATCCCGCTGATCGCGGCCAACCGCATCAACACCCCGGAACTCGGCGAGGAGATCCTCGCGAACGGACGCGTCGACGCCATCCAGATGGCCCGGCCGTTCCTCGCCGATCCCCACCTGGCGAACAAGGCCCGCGAGGGTCGCTCCGACGAGATCAACACCTGCATCGGCTGCAACCAGGCCTGCCTCGACCACGCCTTCGTCGGCAAACACGTGTCGTGCCTGGTGAACCCGATCGCGGGACGCGAGACCACGCTCATCCTGGGTCCGACGCGAAAGGCCAAGCGCCTCGCCGTGATCGGCGCGGGCCCGGCCGGCCTGTCGGCCGCCGTCGCCGGCGCCAAGCGCGGCCACAAGGTCACCCTGTTCGAGGGCGGCGACTCCATCGGCGGCCAGTTCTCCATCGCCGCACGCATTCCCGGCAAGGAGGAGTTCAGCGAGACGATCCGCTACTTCACCCGTCAGATCGAGGTGCTCGGTATAGAGGTCCGGCTGAACACCCGCGCCGACGCCGAGCAGATCATCGCCGAGAAGTTCGACGACGTGATCGTCGCGACCGGCGTCGTGCCGCGCATCCCGAGCTTCCCCGGCGTCGATCACCCGATGGCGATGTCGTACGCCGACGCCGTGCTCGGACATCGGGAGATCGGCAAGCGCGTGGCCGTGATCGGTGCCGGCGGCATCGGTTTCGACGTCAGCGAGTTCCTCACCACCGACGAGTCGCCGACGATGAATCTCAAAGAGTGGGAACAGGAATGGGGCGTGACGGAGGATCCGGAGAAGCCCGGCTTCGTCACCAAGCCGCGGCCGCTTCCGCCGGTGCGTCAGGTCTACCTGGTCCAGCGCAAGGTCGGTAAGCAGGGCAAGTCCCTCGGCAAGACCACCGGATGGGTCCATCGCGCGACGATGAAGATGAAGGGTGTCGAGCAGATCAGCGGCGCCACCTACGACAAGATCGACGACCAGGGGCTGCATCTGAGCTTCCGCGACGACGAGGGCAACGTCACCGACACCCGCGTGCTCGAGGTCGACAACGTGGTGATCTGCGCGGGCCAGGAGTCGGTACGCGATCTGGTCGATCCGTTGACGCTGGCCGGGGTCACGACGCATGTGATCGGCGGGGCCGATTACGCCGGCGAGCTCGACGCCAAGCGCGCGATCCGGCAGGGCACCGAGGTCGCCGCCGGCATCGACTGACGCTCGGCCTCGGCGCGAGAGGCGGCGGCTACCATTGCGACATGCCGGTACCGCCGCCCTCCGCCACCGCCCGTGCCGTCGTCACCGGGGCCTCGTCCGGGATCGGGCGGGAACTCGCACGCGCGCTGGCCGCCCGGGGTCATTCGGTCATCCTCGTCGCCCGCCGGGGCGACCTTCTCGAGGAACTCGCCGGCGAACTCCGCACGGCACACGAGGTCTCGGTCGAGGTCCGCGCGGTCGACCTGTCGGACCCGACGAAGGTGGAAGTGCTCGCCGCCGAGTTCGCGGGCCGCGAGATCTCGATCCTCTGCAACAACGCGGGCATCGCGACCTTCGGACCGGTCGCCGACCTCGACGCCGACTACGAACGCGCGCAGGTCCGCCTCAACGTCAACGCCGTCCACGACCTCACTCTGGCGGTGCTCCCGCAGATGGTCAGGCGCGGCTCGGGCGGCATCCTGATGGTCGGGTCGGCCGCCGGAAACATGCCGATTCCCAACAACGCGACGTACGCGGCATCGAAAGCCTTCGTGAACAGCTTCAGCGAGTCCCTGCGCGGCGAGGTGTCCGGGCAGGGCGTGCATGTCACCCTGCTCGCGCCCGGCCCGGTCCGCACGCACACTCCCACCCCGGACGAGGCGTCCATCGTCGACAAGGTCGTCCCGGACTTCCTGTGGCACTCCTCGGCCAAGGTCGCCGAGATGAGTCTGGACGCGTTGGCGCACAACAAGATGCGCGTCGTGCCCGGCACCCTGTCCAAGGCTATGTCGGTGGCCGGCGGGTACACACCGCGCGGGGTGGTGGCCCCGATCGTCGGTGGGTTCTACCGCAAGTTCAGCGCGGAGTAGGTATCGCCTGGGCGCCGTTCAGCGCCGCCGGCGACGCCCCGTGCCGAAGATCGCGCGACTGAACTCACGTCCGGCCGCGCTCGCCGCCGATCGCAGGAAACTCTGCATCGGCTTGCTCGTGAGCACCTCGGTCAGGAGCCCCGGCTCCTCCGGCATCGGCTCCGGGGCGGGCGTCGGCGGCACGGGTGCCGGTGCGTCGGCGGGCTCCCCCGGTGCGAGGGTGTTCGCGGCCAGGATCTCGTACGCCGACTCGCGGTCGATGGGCGTGCCGTACTTCGCGTACAACGGCCCGGCTTTCGCCGCCGAGGTGACGGCGTCGGCGCCGATGGCCTCCATCGCCGACCGGGGCGCTCGGACCACCGTCCACGCGACCGGGGTCGGCGCACCGCGCTCGGACAGCACGGTCACGACCGCCTCGCCCGTACCGAGAGAGGTCAGCACCTGCTCGAGGTCGTAGACCTCCGACACTGGGTAGGTCTTGACCGTCGTACGCAGCGCCTTCTGGTCGTCAGGGGTGAAGGCCCGCAGCGCGTGCTGGATCCGGGCACCCAGCTGGGACAACACTTCTTTCGGGATGTCCGTCGGCAGCTGGGAGCAGAAGAACACGCCGACGCCCTTTGACCGGATCAGTTTCACCGTCTGGACGACCTGGTCCACAAAGGCTTTCGACGCATCGTCGAACAGCAGATGCGATTCGTCGAAGATGAAGACCAGCTTTGGTTTGTCGAGGTCGCCCACCTCCGGCATAAATTCGAACAGATCGGCCAAAATCCACATGAGGAAGGTCGAGAAGAGCGCGGGGCGGGCCGCCTGGGTACCGAGCTCGAACAACGTGATGATGCCGCGTCCGTCGGGCGCCGTCCGGATGAGGTCGGCGGGATCGATCTCGGGTTCGCCGAAGAACGTGTCACCGCCGTCGGCCTCGAGATTCGACAGCGCCCGCAGGATCACGCCGGCGGTCTGCCGCGACACCCCGCCGATCCCCTTCAGTTCGGTCTTGCCATCGTCGCTGGTGAGGAAGGCGATGACCGACCGCAGATCCTTCAGATCGAGAAGCGGCAAGGCCTTCTTGTCCGCCCAGTGGAAGATGAGGCCCAGCGTCGACTCCTGGGTGGCGTTGAGCCCCAACACCTTACTGAGCAGGATCGGCCCGAACGAGGTGATGGTCGCACGGATCGGTACCCCGATTCCCTCCGAACCCAGCGAGACGAACTCGACCGGGTGCGCTGCCGGTTGCCAGTCGTCGCCGGTCTGGTGGGAGCGTTCGGCGATCTTGTCGTTGCCCACGCCCGCTCGGCTGAGTCCGGACAGGTCGCCCTTGATGTCGGCCATGACGACAGGAACGCCGTTGCTCGACAGTTGCTCGGCGATGAGCTGCAGCGTCTTGGTCTTTCCCGTCCCGGTCGCGCCGGCGACGAGACCGTGCCGGTTCATCATCGACAGCGGGATTCGGACCTTCGCCGCGGGATCCACCTGCCCCGCCACCGAGACGGCGCCCAGTTCGAGTGCGGCGGTGCTGAACGCGTATCCGGCGGCGATGTGCTGCGCCGGACTGGAGGCTTCGGTCACGAGCACACGATAGACCTCGGGGGCCGATGTCCCGCGGATTCGCGCGCGAGGTTGGCTAAGGTTGTCGGGTGCAGGACAAACTGGTGTGGATCGACTGCGAGATGACCGGACTCCGACTCGAGTCGGACAAACTCATCGAGATCGCGGCCCTGGTGACCGACGGCGACCTCAACATCCTCGGCGACGGCGTCGACGTCGTGATCCACGCCGACGACGAGGCGCTGGCGTCGATGCCCGACGTGGTGACCAAGATGCATGCGGCCTCGGGTCTCACCGAGGAGGTGCGGGCGTCCACCGTCACCCTCGCCGAAGCCGAGAAGCTGGTGCTCGACTACATCCGCAAGCATGTGACCACCGCCGGCGCGGTCCCCCTCGCGGGCAACTCGATCGGTACCGACCGTGGTTTCATCACGCGAGACATGCCCGAACTCGACGCCTACCTGCACTACCGCATGGTCGACGTCAGCTCGATCAAGGAGCTGTGCCGGCGCTGGTACCCCAAGGTCTATTTCGGCCAGCCCGAGAAGGGGCTCGCGCACCGGGCCCTCGCGGACATCCGCGAGTCGATCCGGGAACTCCGCTACTACCGGGCCGCGGCGTTCGTGCCCGCCCCCGGCCCGGACACCGATGCCCTCGCCGGGATCGTCAAAGACCTCGGCCCCGCATGAACACGCAGGTGGGGTAACCGATTGGAGTTCTGCGGCACCGACCCGCTAGAGTGTTGATGGCTCTGAGACCCGGCGCTGACGCCCAGGTTTCCGACGCCGATGGTGGATGTAGTTCAGTTGGTAGAGCACCAGGTTGTGATCCTGGCTGTCGCGGGTTCGAGTCCCGTCATCCACCCCGACGGAGCCCCGTCTGCGATCCGCAGGCGGGGCTTTTTCGTGGCCGTGATGCAACACGTCGTGCATCAGAGCGATCCGGATGACACCACACGTGGGCCTGGTTCTAAGATTCCCGGCACCCGGTGGACCAGCGTCTGGGTGATGGCCGCCGTAGCTGCCGCACGGTATCCCCAACATCGACGTTCGACGCACGCACCCGCTGGGTTGCGCGCGTGGGAGAAGGTCTCAGCCGCTTATGAGGTCGCCGTACCCGCGACGCTCGAAACTTCGGACGAGGCGCTTCGACGGTTCATGGTTCGCGAGCCAGTCACTCAGAGCGTGGCGGCGTTCGCGCTCGTCGGCGCGTCCCAGGCCGAGGTCGGCGAGGAGCGCGTCCAGTGAGGCGGGAGGCTGCGGGGTTCGTCCGACAGGGGTGAACGCGGAATCGTCCCAGAGTCGTTCGTTGGACATCACGCTCACCTCACTTCCACGGTCACTTCGGTCAGTCCTTCTTCAGTGGCCTGTACTCCCACAATGTACAGCGCGGACGCTCCAAGCAGGAGTTCTCGCTGATTCGCAAGCTCCGGGTGGCCCACCGGTGGCACTCACAGGGCTCGTGTTCCTCGTGTGGCTAGCACTCGCAGGAGCACCGGGGCGCTGCCGGGGTCCGTGAACCCCATGGCTTCTGCGCGGGACGTGCTCGTCGCGATGAACGCACCTGGCGGGATTGTCCGCCCGATGAAATCGTGCAGGTTGGCGGTTGATCTTCCGAACATGGCCCCGGCGTTTCGGACACCGCGCCACAGGACGACGTCGTCTGGTAGCGGGTGGCGGTCGAGGATGTCACCGAGTACGTCCATAACGTGATCGGCTTCGTCGTCGTCGAACTCCCCAAGTTGTTCGCGCATCCGCATCTGTACGCGCTGGTAGAAGCGGTCCGTACGCTGCCAGCGTCTGACCGCTTCTAGCTCATCGCCGGTCAGATCGAACTCGAAGTCGTCGTTGAGCACCTGTTCGAGTTGGGCGGCGTCTTCGTGGGTGGGGCCGCCGAGCGGGGCGCCTCCGGAATGAGTAGAGGACGGCTCGCCCGGGGGCGGAAGGGTGGGCGGTGCGTCGTCGGCTGCGGTGTCGATCTGTGGATCGTAGTCCGCGCCGTCGCCCGGTGTGGGTTCCTCGACCGAGTTGTTCGTCAATCTCATTCGGCGTTTGTCTGCTCCCACAGGACCATGTCGTTGACGTCGTTCGCGCGCTACGTCTCATGTCCCGAATCTCTTTTCGCAGCGCTGTCGATATCCGGAATCGCCGTACGTCACCATGGTGTCGGACCGATCCGGTTCGACATTGTGGCCGCATCGGTACGCACATCGCAGTCGGTACCGCATGCCGCCGGCCGAGAACTGGAGGAACGATGAAGTACGCATTGCTGCTCATGGGACATGTCAACGATCCGGCATGTGGTGAGGACGGTGGCGCCAGCCCCGAAGAGTTCTTCGCCTTCGACGAGGAGATCACCAAGGCCGGCGTCGTCGTCAACTCCTTCGCGCTGGAGGACGAGCGCGCGGTGGTGCACACCGACGACAGCGGCGAGCGGGTGGTCGCGTCGTCCGGGCCGTTCGCGGAAGTCCGGGAGTTCGTCGGCGGGGTCTATGTCATCGACGTCGCCGATGTCGACGAGGCGATCGAGTGGGCCCGCCGCAGCCCCGGTTCGGCACCCGGCGGCCATGTCGAGATTCGGCCGCTCGCACCGTACTGAGTGATGACGAACAATTCACACCGTTCGGCGGCCACGGATTCCGCAGGGTCCGTGGCCCGCCGGGCGGTGTCGGCCGTCGATCGCGACGTCCGTTCTCGTGTACTCGCCACGCTCACGAAGAAGTTCGGCGATCTCGACCTCGCGGAGGACGCGTTGCAGGACGCGATCGCGCAGGCCCTGATCACCTGGTCGCGTACCGGAGTCCCGGATTCACCGGAGGCATGGCTGACGACGACGGCCAAACGCAAGGCGCTCGACGTGGTGCGGCGTGAGTCCGTCCTCGACGGGAAACTGGCCCGGCTGCACACCGAGACCGAACGTGCCTCCACGCCTGCGGAGTTCGCAGACCCGGCTGAGGCACCGCCACCGGGGTTGCCCGATGAACGCCTCGGCATGTTCTTCGCCTGCACCCATCCCGTGCTCCGCGCCGAGGACCGGATCGCGCTCACCCTTCGGTTCGTCGCCGGGCTGACCACCGCGGAGGTCGCGCATGCGCTGCTGATCCCGGTACCGACGACCCAGCAGCGAATCGTGCGCGCCAAGAGACGGATCGGCGCGCTGGGTGTTCCGTTCGCGCCGCCGCGCGAGGGCGACCTCCCCCGTCGACTCGGCGGGGTCCTGCGGGTCATCTACCTGCTGTTCTCCGAGGGGTTCGCGCGCTCGACCGGTGACGCGCACATCCGCGACGACCTCACCGACGAGGCCGTCGCCCTCGCTCGGACCTTGCGCGCACTGCTCCCCAACGCCGAGACGACCGGACTGCTCGCCCTTCTGTTGCTCACCCAGTCCCGCCGGCCGGCTCGGCTCGACTCCGACGGCCGACCGGTTCCGCTGGATGACCAGGATCGCCGGCTCTGGGACCGGACCCTCGTCGCCGAGGGCATCGCGCTCGCCGAACACGCTGCGGCACAACCAGACGCCGGTCTGTACACGATCCAGGCGGCGATCGCGGCCGTGCACGCCGAGGCAGCCACCCCGGACGAGACCGACTGGGCCCAGATCGCCGTCCTGTACCGACTACTCGAAGTGCACGATCCCGGACCCGTGGTGCGCGTCGGTCGCGCAGTCGCCGTCGGACGCGCGTACGGCCCGGCGCGCGGTATCGCGATGCTCGATCAGTTGCAGTCGGACACACAGCTCGACCGGTTCCGGCCCTTTCACATCGCCCGCGCCCTCACGCTGAGCGAACTGGGCGACGACCGCGGCACGGCGATCGCGTACCGCCGCGCGCTCGAACTACCCGGCAACGGCGCCGAGGACGACTATCTCGCCGACGCCCTGTCCGGGCTGGATGTCTGACCGGCAGACTTCGGCCTCGACACCACCGGGGACCTTCGTCCCCGAAAGTCCTCGAAGCCGGGCGCATGGGCATGCCTCGCAGTAACGTTCACCACATGCCTTCCTACTGGGTCATGCCTGCCGTTGCCCTGATCTCGTGCATCATCATCGGGATCGGGTTCATCATCGGGATCCCGGGCGGCGACGACAACGACTGAGTTCGACGCCTGAACTGATCTCGACCACACGGCCGCGCCGTCAGGGTGTGTGCCGCGATGACATCGCACGTCTGCCGGTGTCGTCCTACGCCCGGAAGGACGGCACGTGGACCTCACGCGCAGACAGTTGATGGCCGGTGCCGCGGCGACCGCCGCCGCGGCCGGGCTCGGGTCCGGCCTGTCCGCCGCCCCGGCCGGCGCGTCGCCCCCGGGGTCGACGAGTTACCTCGTCGGCTGCGGCATCGGAGATGTCACCGGCGCGGTCGCCGGCCAGGGCATGATGGGGTATTCGAATCCCGAGCAGGTCGCGGCCGGGCTCCTGCAGCGTTGCTGGGCGCGGGCCTACATCATCGTCGATCCCGCCACCGGGCGGCGCGTCGTCTTCCTGACCGCCGACCTCGCGTGCCTGTTCCAGTCGCACCACATGGGCCTGATGGCCAAGCTGCGCAACCGATTCGGCTCCTTGTACACCGAATCGAACGTGAATCTGAACGCACAGCACACGCACGCCTCCTGCGGCGGCACGTCCTGGGACTACGCGTATTCGCTCGCCGCGTTCGGGTTCAAGAAGAACTCCTACGACGCCGAGATCGACGGCATGTTCGCCGCGATCGTTCGCGCGCACGAGAATCTCGCGCCCGGCAGCGTCACGATCGGCCGCGAGGAATTGCACAACGCCAGCCGGAATCGATCCCGGGTCGCCTTCGACGCGAACCCGTCGGCAGACAAGCGGCACTTCCCCGATGCGATCGACCCTCAGGTCACGGTGCTACGACTGCGGCAGCACGACACCTCCGGCGGCCGGGATGTCGGTGCCATCACCTGGTTCCCGACACACGGCACGTCTCTCACCGACCGCAACGTCCTCATCGCCGGCGACAACAAAGGTTACGCGAGCCACCTGTGGGAGCGCACCCAGCCCGGGTTCGTGGCCGCCTTCCCGCAGACCAACTCCGGCGACATGACGCCGAACCTCGCACTCGCGCAGTTCGATCCGCGCGGACCGACATCGGACAACAGACGCAACTGCGAACTCATCGGCGAGCGTCAGTACATCGCCGGACGGCGAGGCTTCGAGGCGGCCCGTCCGATGACCCGGGGCGGCGTCGACTCCATCGTGCGGTACGTCGACATGTCGGCGGTCCGGATCTCCGGTACCTACACACCCGACGGCCGACCGGCGTCGACCACCCCCGCGATGATGGGCGCCGGCGCGGTGGCCACCAGCAGCGAGGACAACTACGAGAAACCGCTCCCCTTCCTCGTCGAGGGCATGACCAATCCCCTCGTCACCGCGCTCGGCGGAGACCGCGTCCCACCGATCGCGCCGTGGATGCGAGACATGCAGGCGCCCAAGCTGATCGCGTTCCCGCTCGGTCTGCTGCCGCCCTCGGGCTGGATCCCGTCGGTGGTGCCGCTGCAGCTCATGCGCATCGGCGAACTCGTGCTCGTCGCCGTACCCGCCGAGGTCACCATCGTCGCGGGTCTGCGGCTGCGTCAAGTGGTCGCCGGCGAACTGCGGACCGACGTCGACAACGTCCTCGTGCAGGGGTTCGCGAACGCCTACACCCAGTACGTCACGACGCCCGAGGAATACGACCTGCAGCACTACGAAGGCGGCGAGACTCAATTCGGGCGATACACCCTGCCCGCCTACCTGCAAGAGTTCGCCGCACTCGCCGCGGCCATGTCGTCCGGACGCCGGATCGGCCGTGGTCCGGCGCCGGTCGACAAGTCCGCACTGCAACCCGACCTGGTGCCCCCGGTCCCCGCCGACCGTCCGATACCGGGCCGACGCTACGGCGACGTCCTGCGTGAACCCGACGCCACGTACCGCGCCGGTTCGACCGTGACCGTGCAGTTCGTCGGCGCGCATCCCAACAACGACTTCCGGCACGGCCGGACCTATCTCGAGGTGCAGCGGCGTACCGGCAGCGAGTGGACGACGGTCGCCGACGACAACGACTGGTCCACGGAGTTCCGGTGGGCGCGCCCGGCCGGCAGCACCGACACGTCGCGGATCACGATCACCTGGCGGTCGCCGACGGACGCGTCCGGGATGCACCGCATCCGCTACTTCGGGGACAGCCGCGATGCGAACGGGTCGACGAGGCCCGTCTCCGGGACGAGTCGCACGTTCCGCATCGGGTCCCGCTGACGCACGGACGCCACCGACCGCGGTGCGGTTCGGTGGCGTCCGAAGGCGTGCTGAGCGTCAGGCGTTGTCGGCGTTGCCCTTGCGCCACACCGACCACGGGATGTTCCAGTCGCCGAGACCATCGGTGCCCGACAACGTTCCGCCTGTGGTGTTCTTCACGATGACCGGGTCGCCGCGGAGGGTGTTCTCCATGACCCACAGCGCGTTCTCCGGGCTCAGGTTCAGACAACCGTGACTCGTATTGGTGTTGCCCTGCGCCCACACCGACCATGGTGCGGAGTGGAAGAAGATGCCGCTGTAGGACATCCGGGTCGCGTAGTCGACCGGGGTGCGGTAACCGTTCGACGAATTGACCGGCACGCCGTACGTCGATGAGTCCATGATGATGTGGTCGTGCTTGTCCGAGACCAGGTAGATGCCGTAGGTGTTGACCGCGACCCGCACCTTGGTGCCCGGCTTCCAGTACTCCGCCGGCCGCCACCGCACCTCGCTCGGGCTGATCCAGTAGAAGGCCCCTTCGACCGGAGGGTCGGTGGTGATCCGGATGGCGCGCTGCGCCGCACGACGATCCGCGATCGGCTCGTCGAACTTCACCGCGACCGGCTGTCCGATACCGACGGTCTCGCCGGGACTCGGTGTCAGATACGCCTGCGTCAGGTTGTTGGGGCTGCTCGTGGTGAAGGTGACCTTCTTGGTGACCGCACCACCGATGCCCACCGCGTCGGTCTCCAGGGTGTAGGTGCGGTTGTAGCCCAGGGCCTCGTTGCTGACCCACACCGTGTCGTTGTCGGCGAGGGTGCCCTTGACGGGGGTGCCGTCGGACTTCTTGATCAGCACCCGGCTGATGGTGCCCTCACTGGTCTTCACCTTGATGGGCGCACCCGGCTGCACGCCGACGGCGTTGTCGTTCAGGGGACGTTCGGCCCACTCGGTGATTTCGAGACCCGGCTTGAGCAGATCGTCGAAGAGACTCGAACTGCTGACGTTGTCGGAGTACGACGCCTCCTGCGTGCACGACGTCACCAGCGCGACGATTGCCAACATCACACCGCTGATGATCAGCGGCATCCGCCGAGTACGACCGATCCCCATCTCACTCCCGCCTGTCGACGCCCCGACCCCGAACCGGTCGGTCACGCTGCCTCGCAACCTTGAGAACACTGCACACCCCGAATCCGAAACGGACATTCCGAACCCCGATGTCGCGGACCAGTGTACGAGAAATCGGACCGAACGCTTCGGCCGTCATCCATTCGAGCGGCGTGTTGCGCACCCGAAACGCCGAACGTTCATCTGCCGTTCATCGACCACCGGCCGCGGTCGAAACCGTCTGAGACGCCACAAGACGCCTCGCTCGATGCGAGGCGTCTTGAGTACTCTGTGCGCCATCAGGGACTCGAACCCCGAACCCGCTGATTAAGAGTCAGCTGCTCTGCCAATTGAGCTAATGGCGCTTGGCGGTGCGAGATGGAACCTTACAGGACCCCCGCGGCAGAAGTGAAATCGCCTGGTCGGAGCGGCTTCTGCCGTTCGACGGGCCCGTGCGGACGAGGTCGCGCCGCCGATTGCTGGATCAGCGGGTCATCGCGAGGCGACCTTGCGGACGACGACGAGCAGGACCAGGGCGCCGACCCCGGCGAGTGCGTACTTCACCGCAGGCGTCTGCAGTGTCGCGAGAGCCTTCGACTTGGCGTCGTCGGCGAGCCGCTGGGGGTTGGCGCGCTCGGCCAGCGCGTCGAGCGTACTGGCGAGGTCCTCACGGGCCTTGGCGATGTCCTGCTCGATACGTTCGGTATCTCCGGCCACGTTGCATCCTTCCGGCGCTTCTCGTTGGTCTTCTCACTTCCCGGCCGCCGCACGACCTCTCGGCGCCGGGGACGAACCGCCAGATGGCAGCGTCTCGATGCTACGACATCCCGGCATCCGGGCATGTCGCCATGCACTAGCCTGGCTCTCATGGCTGAGACCACCACCCGACTGTCCGTGGGCGACACGGCGCCGTCGTTCACGCTGCCCGACGCGAACGGCGACCCGGTCTCGTTGTCGGACTACGCCGGCCGCAAGGTCGTCGTCTACTTCTATCCCGCGGCGGCCACCCCGGGGTGCACCAAGCAGGCGTGCGATTTCCGCGACAACCTCGGCGAGCTGAACGAGGCCGGGATCGCGGTCCTCGGCATCTCCCCCGACAAGCCCGCGAAGCTGGCGAAGTTCGTCGAGACCGAGGGCCTGACGTTCCCGTTGCTCAGCGACCCGGAGAAGAAGGTGCTCACCGAGTGGGGCGCATTCGGGGAGAAGAAGATGTACGGCAAGACCGTCACCGGCGTCATCCGGTCGACGTTCCTGGTCGACGCCGACGGCACGATTGAACTCGCGCAGTACAACGTCCGGGCCACCGGACACGTCGCCAAGCTGCGTCGCGACCTGTCCGTCTGAGCCGACCCCGATGCCCGAGTCCGCCGAACCGCTGGTGCCGCGCAAGCGGCCCACCCAGGAGCGCAGCAAGCGCAAGTTCCAGGCGATGCTCGAAGCAGCACGCGAGCTGTTGATCGACGTCGGGTTCGAATCGCTGACCTGCGAAGAGATCGCGACCCGGGCCGAGGTCCCCATCGGCACGCTCTACCAGTACTTCGCGAACAAGTACGTCATCGTGTGCGAGCTGGACCGCCAGGACACCGTCGACGTCCGCGAGGAACTCACCGCGTTCTCCTCCGAGGTGCCGTCCCTGGAGTGGCCGAGCCTGCTCGAGAAGTTCCTCGATCACCTGGCGGCCCTGTGGCGCACCGACCCGTCGCGGCGGGCGGTGTGGCTGGCCGTCCAGTCGACACCGGCGACCCGCGCCACGGCGTCGCTGAACGAACGGGTGCTCGCCGAACAGGTCGCGCGGATCATCGCGCCGCTCACGCCGTCGCAGCGCGAACGCCGCGAGATGATGTCCCAGGTGCTCGTTCACACGGCCTACTCGCTCCTGAGCTTCTCCGTACAGGACGGCCACGACCACGACGAGACCGTCGCCGAACTCAAGCGGATGCTCGCGGGCTATCTGCTGCTCGAGGAGTCGACGACGGTCTGAGAGCCGCGCGGGGCTACCTGCCCTCGAGGATGGCCACCGCCGCAGCGGTGTCCCCGTCGTGGGTCAGCGACACATGCACGGTCGTGTCGCGCAGATGCTCGCCGATCTCGCCCGACAGACGGATGGCCGGACGGCCCCACGTGTCGGTCACGACCTCGATGTCGCTGTGCCGGATCAGCGGCAGCAGCGGCGACCGCGAGAAGCGGCTCACCGACCACGCCTTCACGACCGCCTCCTTGGCCGCCCAGCGGGCGGCCAGATGCCGGGCGTCGTCGCCGGTCCCGGCGGCCGAGTCCCGACGCTCGCCGACCGTGAACCGGTCGGCGAACGTCGTACCCGGCTGCCGGAGCTGCTCGCCGAACTCCGGGATCGACACGATGTCGATTCCCACACCGAGAACGCTCATCCCTTGGTAGTCGCTCGCGCCATTCGCCTCACCGGGTGTCACCGACCACCCGCCACCGGCTCACCGGCGACGTAGACGTCGGCGCCGTCCAGACGGGTCTGCGGATCGAGGAGCATGCCCGCCTCGGCGTCGTGCTCGTCGACCGACTCGTCGAAGCGACGGTTCGGCGGACGCTGGTAGGCAGGCTCGCCACCGCAGATCGACTGCAGGAAGCGCTGACTGCCCTGGCGGGTCCGCTCGTCGGCGCGCTGACGATAGGCATCGCGCTGCTCCGGGTTCAGCGAGGCGATGAACGCCTCCGGGTGCACCACCGCGATCAGTCCGGACACGTGACCGAAGCCGAGGCTGGTCAGCAGACCCGCCTTGAGCGGGAACCGCTCGCCGAGCTGCAGGGTCTCCCGCGGCCAGACCAGGTGCGGGTACTCCGCCATCTTGTCGTCGACACAGTCGAGGCTGCGGTTGGGCGGGATCACGCCGTCACGCAGGATCTGGCACAGGCCGATGAGCTGGAAGGCCGCCGCGCCGCCCTTGGCGTGACCGGTCAGCGACTTCTGCGACACCACGAACAGCGGTGCGCCCTTGCCGCGGCCGATGGCCGCCGCGAGCCGCTCGTGCAGTTCGGACTCGTTCGGATCGTTCGCCTTGGTGGAGGTGTCGTGCTTGGACACGACCGCCACGTCGTCGGCGCTGACGCCGAGCGAACCGAGCGCACGTGCCAGCGGCGAGGACAGCGAACCGCGAGCCGCGCCCAGGGCACCGAGACCCGGAGCCGGGATCGAGGTGTGCACACCGTCGCCGAAGCTCTGCGCCCACGCGACCACACCGAGCACCGGCAGACCCATCTCGGCCGCGACATCGCCGCGGGCGAGCAGGATCGTGCCGCCGCCGGCCGACTCGACGAACCCGCCGCGTCGGCGGTCGTTGGCACGCGAGAACCGGCGATCGTCGATGCCGCGCGCGGTCATCTTCGCCGAGTCGGCGGTCGCCGACATCGCGCCGAAGCCGACGATGCCCTCGATACCCAGGTCGTCGAAGCCGCCCGCCACCGCGAACAGCGCCTTGCCGAGGCGGATCTTGTCGACGCCCTCCTCGACCGACACCGCTGCGGTCGCACATGCCGCCACCGGGTGGATCATCGCGCCGTAGCTACCGACATACGACTGGACCACGTGTGCCGCAACGATGTTCGGCAGGGCCTCCTGCAGGATGTCGTTGGCGTTGGCCTCGCCCAGCAGGGTGTTGACGTACAGGTCGCGCATGGAGGTCATGCCGCCCATACCGGTGCCCTGCGTGTTGGCGACCAGACCGGGGTGCACCCAGCGCATCAGTTCGCTCGGCGTGAAGCCCGACGACAGGAAGGCGTCGACCGTGGCCACCAGGTTCCACAGGGCGACCCGGTCTATCGACTCGACCATGTCGGGGCTGACGCCCCAGCGGGTCGGGTCGAAACCGGTCGGGATCTGCCCGCCCACGGTCCGGGTCAGCGCGAACTGACGCGGGACGCGGATCTCGGTGCCCGCCAACCGGGTGACCTGCCAGTCGCCGTCGGCGTTCTGCGTGACCCGGGTCTTCTCCGGGTTGGCACTGGCGAATGCTCGCGCCTCGGCCTCGGAGTTGACCGTGAAAGTCAGGTCCTCGTCGACGAAGACCGAGGTCAGCAGCGGCGAGGTGTTGTCGACCATCGCCCCGTCGTCGGCGTAGCGGCGGATACCGCAGCGGGCGACGACCTCGTCGTGGTACCGCTCGGCGATCTCGCTCTCCGGCACCGGGTCTCCGGACGCGGTGTCGTACCAGCCCGGCTTCGGCGCCGAATCCCAGTGCACCAGTCCGGTGTTCCAGGCGAGCTCGAGAACGCCTGCGGCCGAAAGCTTCTCGTCGACCTCCATCTCGAAGCGGGTGCGGGCCGAACCGAACGGACCGAGCTCGCCGGCACCCACGATGACCACGAGGTCCTCGGGTCGGGCGTCGATCGACGGCCACTGCGGACGCATCGCCTTCGGGGCGCGCGCCGGTGCCGGCAGCGCCGCGACGGTCGTCGCCGACTCCTCGTCGGCGTCCGCGGACTCCTCGGCGGCCGCCGCCGCGGTGGCCGCGAGCGCCTTGAGGTCGGTCGAGCTGTCCAGGCCACCGGTGAAATCGGCCAGGATCGGCGCACTGACCGCGGCCGACCGCTGCTCGGGGCTGCACAGGGTCAGCAGGTTCGCCGCCATCTCGTCGGTGCTCCAGGTGCGCACACCCGCCGCCTCGACCGCGTCGACCATCCCGTCGTTGTGACCCATCAGCCCGGTGCCGCGCACCCAGCCGATCAGTGCGTGGGCGAGTGTCGTCTTGGAACCCCAGGACTCCTCGGCCGACCAGCGCTGTACGAGCGCGTCGAGCGAGGCCTTGCTCTCGCCGTAGGCACCGTCGCCGCCGAACATGCCGCGGTTCGGCGAACCGGGCAACACGACGTGCACGCGGGCGGCGATGTCGTGATCGGAATGGGCGTCGGCGAGACCGCCGATGAGCCGCTCCACCGACCAGAGGAGCACCTTCATCTCCAGCTCGGCGCGACCGCCGGCGTCGGTGAGATCACCGGCGACCCGAGGTGCGGCGAACGGGAACAGCAGCGTCGGCTTCATCGCCGGCTTCACCACTGCCGTTGTGCCACCGAGGTTCTCCGTCTGCTCCCCCGCGATCCAGCCGACGAGGTCGTCGACGTCGGCGTACGACGCCATGTTCGCGGGAGCGATCCACAGCGCGGCACCGGCCCGTGCGTTCTCGCGGTACAGCTTCTTGTAGAAGGCGAGACGGTCGGAGTTCAGGCGCGACGTCGTGGCGATCACGGTCGCGCCACCGGCCAGCAGCCCGGCGACCACGCCGGCGGCGATCGACCCCTTGCTGGCACCGGTCACCACGGCGATCTCGCGGCTGTAGGCACCCTTCTCCGGATTCTCCGCAGCGTGCGCGATCGCGCCGAAGACGCGGCCGTGCACGGCGTTTCCGTTCGCGAGGGCCTTGCCCTGCCACCAGGTGGCGTGGTCGGCGACGGTGTCACCGGCTCCGGCGAACCCGCCGACGATGGTGTCGAAGTCGGCGTCGAGGTCCTGCTCGTCGGTCAGCCAGAGTCGGACGAGATCCTCACGGGCGGTTGCCCACCGGTCGTCGATGAGGACGACCTTGGCCGCGTCGAAGGCCGGCGCCACGGTACGGGCCCAGTCCGACCCGAGTTCGGCGCTGACCAGCTCGGCGAGCTCGGCATTCGGGTCGGCCGCGGCCTCGGCGAGATCGGCGACCTCGGCGAGTCCGAGCTTGTCCAGCAGGGTGTACGCGGCCGAGGCCAGCGCGCCGGACCGGCCGGTGATCTGCTCGGTGAACTCTCCCAGCGCCGCGGCGTCGACCGTTGCGCCACCACCGGATTCGGCGGCCGGCTTGCCGACCGGGATGCCCTTGACCGCACCCACCGCGGACACGGCCTTGTCGATGAGGGCGTCGAGGGAATCGGTGTTCGTCAGCGGGCCGTCGAGCAGATTGCCCAGCGCCTCGCCGCGGACGGACGCGCCGTCCCTGGTGCCCAGCGCCAGCGCGACCGTGGTGTGCAGACCCCACCCCGGACCCAGCTGCCAGACACCCGACACGCGGTCGGTGATGTAGTTCTGGCGCTTGCCCAGCGGGCCGAGCACCTTGCGGACCTGGTCGCTGACCGCATCGGTGAGCACCGCACCCAGCGGCCGGTAGCCACGGGCGAGGGTCTCCACGGTCGACGACAGCGCGGCCATGTCGGCTTCGGCGGCACCGTCGATGGCGCCGAGTCCGAGCTCGCCGCCGATGTCGAGGAGCAGCTGGTTACGACGCGACGACACACCGTCGCAGAGCGCCTCGATCGTGTCCGCGGACCCGATCTGGTCGACGCGCATCTTGGTCCACAGCGCGATCACGGACTTCACCGCATCCGACGGCGTGAACGCGATGTCGTCGGGACGCGGGCCGCCGGCGGGTGCCGCCGGTGCCGCGGGAGCAGCAGGCGCGGGCGCCGCCGCGGCGGCCGGAGCCGCGTCCGCCGACGTCTCGGCCGCTGCGGGAACGTCGAGCTCGTCCTCGTCGGGCTCGTGCCCGGCGTCCTTGGCCAGGATCGTGTCGGTGTCGCGCTCGACGTTGAGCACCTCGGTGGTGGCCGCGGCGTAGTCGTCGAGCTTGAGGGTGTTGGTGGCCAGACCCGACAGCGTCGGGGCGCCCTTCAGACCGATCTCGACGAAGCGCTGGACTCCCAGCCCGTTCCGCTCGGGACCGCTGAACAGCAGTTCCTGGGTCTCGATCCACCGCACCGGGCTGGCGAACTGCCAGGCGAGCAGCTCGATCAGGATCACCCGGGCCAGTTCGTTCGGGGTCGCCTCCCAGGCGTCCCAGTCGGCGAGGACCTCGTTCAGCGGATCCGACGGCACCAGCGCCGCGATCTCCTCGACGAAGTCGCGTCCGAGGTTGAACAGGCGCGGCACCAGGTTGGGGATGTAGCGGCCGATCAGGATGTCGATGTCGATGTCGGCGGGCAGCAGCTCGGCGAGCTTGCCGCGGAACTCCGGGACCCCGGCGCGCAGCACGCTCGAGTGGAACGGGACGTCGATGCCCGGGATCAGGATGAACGCGCGCTTGCCCCCGAACTCCGCACGCCGCCGGTCGATCTCGGCCTCGAGCAGTTCGAGACCGCGAACCGTGCCGGCGATCGCGTACTGCGAGCCGAGGAGGTTGAGGTTGACGACCTCCAGGAACTCGCCGCCCGCGGCGCCCACGCCGGACACGAAGTCGGTGACCTCGGCGTCGGCCAGACCGAACTGGCTCGGCCGGATGGCGGCCATCCGATAGTCACTGCGCCCCTGTGCATCTCGCGGGACGAGGTGATGCATGGCCTCGCCGCGCTGGAACACGACTTCGAGGACGGCCTCGAGCGGGAGGACGCCGGCACATGCGGCGAGCGCGTTGTACTCACCGACCGAGTGACCACACGTGATGGCACCCTCGACGAAGCCACCGGACTCCTTGAGCTCGGCGATCTGCGCGACACCGAGCGTCGCCATGGCGACCTGGGTGAACTGCGTCAGGTACAGCACGCCGTCGGGGTGGTTGTAGGTGGTCCCGTTGGCGACGAGCGTCGTCGGGTTGTCGCGGACCACGGCGAGGATCGAGAAGCCCAGCGCCGCACGGGTGTGCTTGTCGGCACGATCCCAGATCTTGCGGGCGGCCTTCGACCGCGAGCGGGCGTCGAGTCCCATGCCCTTGCTCTGGATGCCCTGGCCGGGGAACGCGTAGACGGTCCGCGGCGCGGCGAGCAGACCGGTCGCGCTCATCACGAGGTTGTCGCCGACCTTGGCGCTGACCTCGACGACCTCGCGGCCGTTGTCGAGACCCACGCGGTCGACGCGCACCGAGATGCGGTCACCGAGCCGGACCATGCCGAGATAGCGTGCGGTCCAGCCGATCAGCGGACGAGGCGACGGCGTCGGATTCTTCGCGTCGGTCGCGGTGACGACCTGCTGCGCGGCGGCCGACAGCCACATCCCGTGGACGATCGGGTCGCCGAGACCGGCCAGCTTCGCGGCTGCGGCGTCGGTGTGGATGGGGTTGCGGTCACCGGACACGACGGCGAAACCGGTCATCCGGTTCGGCGCGGTGATGGTGGCCGTCCGGAGCAGCTTGCGGGTGGCCGACTGTTCGGCGGCGGGTGCACCGCCGGCCCGGGCCGGGTCGGTGAGCTCGGCGGCGCCCAGACGCCCACGGATCGCGAAACGCTCCTCGAGCGTCGCGATCGGGCCGGCTGGTCCGGCGATCTCCACCGTGACCTCGACGACACGACCGACGTCGGCATCCCGGACCGCGCCGGTCCGTGCGGTGACGGTCAGTTCGGTTGCGGTGGCGGGGATCTCCCCGGTCAACGCGATCGCGTGATCGAGGTGGACCAGGTCGAGCAGACCCTCGACGACCGGGTCACCGGAATCGGTGCGGGCGGCGCCGATGACGCTGAACACGCTCGGCCAGCACGCGCCGACCAGGGTGTCGGGCACGGCGAAACCGAACGGGTCGGTCGGGGTGGTCGGACGCAGGTGCGGCGGCAGGGAGAACCCGGTCACCGCAGCGTGATCGGCGACCGAATCCGGCTGCCAGGAGACGGTCGTGACCGACACGCCGTCGGTCACCTCGGCCAGGCTGCCGCCGGCGGCCACGGTGAGGATCTCGCGCATCGCGGTCGACGCATCGTCGAGGCCCACCAGCGGCGAACCACCGTCGCGCAGGCTCCCGCCGGCCAGCAGTGGGATACGCACGGAAGCGCCCGAGATGGTGACGACGAGGTCGAAACGGGTGGCGTCGGAGTCGGCGGAGACCTGCTCCAGGACGGCGCCGCTGACGGCGTGTTCGGCCCGCTCGGGTCCGACCACGGTCCAGGCGTCGCGATCGCCGAGCAGCGCGATCGGGCTCGCCACGATCCGGCCGGCCCAGCTGACGTCGTCGGACTCCAGCACCGAGGTCAGCACGCCGGCTTCCTCGGCCAGCCCGGCACGGTGCCGGGAGGCGACGGCGACCGGGCGCTCCCCGGCGGCCTGCAGATCGGACGCGACCCGGGCCTCGAACCGATCGAGCAGTTCACCCACGGGCTCGTCGACGCGGGTGATGCCCGCGACGGCGACCGGCCCCGGGATGACGCAGACGGCGTCGGCGCCGTAGCGCGGGTCGTGGGCCTGCCACAGGGAGTCACTGCGCCACCAGCGGCGCACGTCCTTGTCGATCACCGGCACGAAGTTGACGGGCTTGCCGGGGGTGCGGCACAGCTCCAGGAAGAACGCGACGTCCGCGGGATGCAGGATGTCGGTGTCGATCTCGGGGTACACACTGCCGAGCGCGTCGATCGCGGCATACGCATCGGCGGCGGCGGTGACCTCGGCGAACATCGTCGGGATGGGCCCCGAGTCCTGCGGGTGCATGCGCGCCTCGGTGCGCTGCAGCATCTCCACGAAGCGCTGCTGCCAGGTGATGTCGGCCCACGGGACCTGCTCGCCGCGGGCGTCACCGACGGCCAGCGCGGCGTACCGGTCGAGCCACTCGCGGTAGGTCATGGTGGCGACGTCGCCGAAGTACGGCTTCGCGGTGTCGGCCATCGCGGCGATGATCTCGTCGCGGCGGGCGGCCACGGCGTCGGCGTCACCGGCGACCTCGTCGAGCAACCGGCCGCAGCGCGACGCGGTGTTGTCGACCTCGTGGATGTCGGCGCCGAGCTGCGAACGGCCGGAGGCCATTCCGGCGGTGGCGTGACCGGCACCGATCCACTCGTCGATGCCGGCGGTGTCGACGAGGAGCTGCTTGACCTCGGGGGTCGTCGTCGCTTCCTTGGCCGCCATGGCGGCGGTGCCGATGAGGATGCCGTCGAGCGGCATCGTCGGGTAGCCGTAGCCGGCCGACCAGCTGCCGGTGAGGTATTCACTGGCGCGCTCGGGTGTGCCGATGCCACCGCCGACGCAGATCACGACGTTCGGGCGGGCGCGGAGCTCGCCGTAGGTCGCGAGCAGCAGGTCGTCGAGGTCTTCCCACGAGTGGTGGCCACCGGCGCGGCCGCCCTCGATCTGCACGATGATCGGGTGATGCGGAACCTCGGCCGCGATGCGCACGACGGACCGGATCTGCTCCACGGTGCCGGGTTTGAAGGCGACGAACCGGAGTCCGGCCTCGACGAACTCGTCGACGAGCGCGACCGCGTCCTCGAGTTCGGGTATGCCCGCCGAGACGATGACGCCGTCGAGCGGGGCTCCCTGCGCGCGGGCCTTCTGCACGATGCGCTTGCCGCCGAGCTGCAGCTTCCACAGGTAGGGGTCGAGGAACAACGCGTTGAACTGCGCCTCGCGGCCCGGCTCGAGCAGATCGGTGAGCGTGGCGATGTTGCGCGCGAAGATCTCCTCGGTGACCTGGCCGCCACCGGCCAGCTCGGCCCAGTGTCCGGCGTTGGCCGCGGCGGCGACGATGGCCGGGTCGACGGTCGTCGGCGTCATGCCGGCGAGCAGCATCGGCGAACGTCCCGTGAGGCGGGTGAAGGAGGTCTCGACGACGGTACGGCCGTCGGGCAGCTCGACAAGGGTGGGCGCGAACTGCGACCAAGGGGTCGCGACCTCGGGCACGCCGCCGGGGCTGAACAGGTTGCGCTGTCCGACGCGCAGGGCGGCGGGCACCAGGCCGACGCCCTGCCCGCGGACCAGTGATGCGGTGAGACGGGTCGCGATGTCCCCGGGACCGAAGTCCAGGACCCACTTGGCGCCGCCGGCCACGATCGAGTCGACCGAGGCGACCCAGTCGACGTGCCCGACGAGGATGTCGTGGGCGTGGCGGGTGGCGAGGTCACGGTCGATGCCACAGCGGTCAGCCCACTGGTCGACCAGCTCGACAGCCTCGGCCATCGCCGGGTGGTGGAAGGCCACCGACACCTGCAGGTGGTCGAACTTCGGCGCGAACGGCGCCCCGCCGGTGAGCTTGCGCTTGCGCTCGTCGGCCTCGGTCGCGGCGACCCGCTCACAGAGGGCGGCGAACGCGGCGAGGTGCCGCGGTGCCCCGGACAGCACGACGGCGGTGCGGCTGTTCTTGATGGCGACCACCGGGGCGGTCGTCAGATCGTTGTCGGACAGGCCGGCGCGGTACTGCGCCAGGATCTCGTCGACGCGAGCCGGGCTGACGTTGGTGAGTGCGAGCATCGGCGTGCCGTCGGTGGTGACACCCAGCCCGCGGCGACGCGCGGTCAACGAACCGGCGGCGCCGATGAGGTGCGCGACGGCCAGCAGCAGGCCCTGACCGGACTCGGCGATACGGCCGTCGGCGCCCACCGCATCGGTGGCCAGCGAGCCCTGGGAATGCCCGACCACGGCCTTCGGCGGGAGCACGGCGGTGTCCAGGCCCTGCTTGCGGAGTGCCTCCACGGCGGCGAGCTGGGTGAGCAGCACACCCGGACCCGAGAGGGTGAAATCGGCGAGAGTGGCCTCGGCGGGCACGTCTTCACCTGCGTCGTGCGCGTGCACCCAGGTGAGCGGGTGGAACCCGGACACCCGTGCCACGACGAGTTCGTCGGCAACCGGCTCGACGAGCCGTTCGGCGGAATCGACGATGGTGGCGACCCGGTGTTCCAGGTCGGCGTCGACGACCAGCTCGGTCAGCGTGGGCAGCCATGCGCCGCCCTGCCCGCCGAAGCTGATCGCGTATGGCTCGCCCTGCGTGAGCCGCTCGATGAGCGTGGTGGTGGGCCGTTCTGCGTTGGCGGCGCCCTGCGAGCCGGAGCGGAACTGGTCGACGGTCACGGATACTCCTCTGTGGTGGTCGGTCTCAGAGTGTGGATTTGCGGAGTGCGTAGGTGCGGTGCAGTAGATGTCTGTGGGTGTTGTGCGGTTGGTCTGCGAGTCGCTGCGGCGCGAAAAACGCTGTCGGCAGCGGCCTTTCCGTGCGCTGACGTGATCGGTCTCGCCGCCGTCGCGCACGACCGGCCGCGGTGGCGACACCGCCGGGTCGAACTAGCTGGTACAACAAAGGAACACGCCTGCCGCACAACAACATTGGCGCGCACCGGTTTTGTCCCGAGCCGGCGTCGGCGTGAACGTGCCACCTATGATGACACACGAAAGTGAGGAAACCCTCATGTTTGTCGGTGACCTGTCGGTATACCGACCAGTAACCGCGCGGGTAACTTTTGGCACCGTGTCAACCACCATGGGAAGCGTCGGAAAACCGCCAGGCCAGGCAACATACCCAGGGGTACGCGTGCGCCCGAACTCTCGCTCGGTCAACCGTTATCAAACCGTTATGTGATGTGGGGCACCCTTGCGCGTCGCGGTCCAGCCGTGCCGCAGGCCGAGTGCCCTCGAGACACCCCACTAGAGTCGGCCGCATGAGCAGTTGCATCTTCTGCGCCATCATCGCGGGCACCTCCCCGGGTCGCATCGTCTACTCCGACGACGACGTCCTCGGGTTCCTCGACATCCGGCCCGTGACCCGCGGGCACACCCTCCTCGTGCCCCGGGTCCACTCCTCCGGGCTCGACGACCTCGACCCCACCCTCGGCGCCGCTCTCTTCCGCGCCGGTCAACGAGTCGCCACCGCGATGAAGACCGGACCGGTGTCCGCCGACGGGGTCAACCTGGCACTGAACGACGGCCGCGCGGCCTTCCAGACCGTCTTCCACACCCACCTGCACGTCGTCCCCAGACACGACGGGGACAAGCTGAGTTTCGCCAAGGGCTTCCTCGTCCGCCGCGACCCCGACCCCGACGAGACCGCCGCTGCGGTGCGCGCCGGGATCGAGTCCGTCGGATGACCTTCGGCGAGCCCGACCCGGACACCGGGGCCGAGACCCGGATTCCGGACGCGGTGGCCGACCTCGTGCGCCGCGCGGAGTGGATCACGGTGTTCAGCGGCGCGGGTATGTCGGCCGAGAGCGGCATCGCCACCTTCCGGGACGCCCAGACCGGTTTGTGGGAGAAGTTCGATCCCGCCGAACTCGCCACCCCGGAAGCGTGGGCGCGCGACCCCGCACTGGTCTGGGGGTGGTACCGCTGGCGCGCCCGCGAAGTGCTTGCCGCGCAGCCCAATGCGGGCCACCGCACGCTCGCCGAACTCGCCACGAGCCGCACCGTCATGATCGTGACGCAGAATGTCGACGATCTCCACGAGAGGGCCGGCAGCGACGTCGTCAGCCACCTGCACGGCAGCCTGTTCGCCCCCCGGTGTTCGGTCTGTGGGACCCCGTACGACGGCCCGGGCGCATTCCCCGATCCCGGCGACACCGGTACCGCGCCGGACGACCCGCGCGTCGACCCGCCCACGTGTCCGCGCTGCGGCGGGAGGGTGCGGCCCGGCATCGTGTGGTTCGGCGAAGCACTGCCCGAATCGGATTGGCAGCGAGCGGATCAGGCGTTCCGTGCGGCCGAGGTCGTGCTCGTCGTGGGGACCAGCGGGATCGTCTACCCGGCAGCCGCGCTACCCGAACGCGCGGTGCGTGCGGGCATCCCGGTCATCGAGTTCAACCCGTCGCCGTCCGCGCTGTCCGACATCGTGACCCACAGTCTGCGGATGCCCGCCGCCGTCGGTCTGCCGGCGTTGCTCGCGTCACTCGGCTGACGTGGTGCGGCGTCACTCCCCCGCGGTGAGATCGATCGGCTGCCATCTCCCGACGTCATCCGTCGTCTGAACCGCGACGAGCGACCCCGGCTTGCATCCGCGCTCGTCGAGCACGGCGGCGACATGGTCGAGCACGCGGTCGGGATCGAGTTCGAACTCCGACTCGCGCACGCGGACGAATTCCCAACCGCAACGGCGCAATTCACGCTCGCGTTCCAGATCCGACCGAGCCTGCTGCCCGGTCCCGGCGAACTCGTCGGCATCACATTCGACGGCCATGCGCGCATCGGCCCCCAACACGACCAGGTCGACGATCCGGTTGTTGACCGTGACCTTCGGGGTCACGTGATAGCCGAGCGCCGCGAGACGGTTGAACACGCGCTGTTCGAGGAGGTTGTCGAACGGGCTCACGCGGCGATCGTCGGGCACGTCGGACGGCATGGCCCCGATCGACGGACCCTCGTTGGCGGACACATAGGACAGCAGCGAGGCACGAAGGTCGTTGGGGCGCAACTCGTCGAGTCCGATCGAATGGAACAGCCACAACTGGTCCATGGCCCGGGTGGCCGCCACGTTGACCCGGCGTTGGGACTCCGCGCGGGTCAGCGCGGAGATCGCACCGGCGTCCGAGACGACCATCGACAGGAAGACCACGTGCCGCTCGTCTCCCTGGAAATCCGGGGGTGAGCCGACGCGGATACGACGCGAGCGCCAGGTCTCGGTGTCGATCGCGGCGCGTAGCGCCTTCTCGATCGTCTCCACCTGCTTGACGCCCTGCAACGCGATCACACCGAAGTCCAGATCGTCGTATGCCGGGTCGGCCAGACACCCCCGGAGGGCATCGACGATGGCGGCCGCCTCGGCCTCGTTGCTGATGCCGTTGCCGGTCCCGGTGGCCGTTCCGTCGACCGCGACCGTCCGCAATGGTTCGAGCCGGTCGGAACCGTACTGGCGCACCGGGATCAGCGGCGCGGACCCGTAGAATTGGCGCGACGAGAACTCGATGATCTCGGGCATGGACCGGAAGTGTTCCCGCAGTCCCACGACGTTGCCGAAACGGCTGCGCAACAACGAGAACAGGCTGGACCGCGGCGTCAACCCGTCGCGCAGGTATGTCGGGAGGTCGGGCAGCGCGGCATCGAGTTCGGCGAACGCGGAATCGAGGTTGGTGCCGCTGAGACCGACGGGCGCGCACTGCTTGTCGTCACCGACGACGATCACGCGCGGGGCCAGCCAGAGAAGGAACGCGCTGGTGATGTCGGCCTGGGACGCTTCGTCGACGATGACGACGTCGAAGGAGTTGCGGCGCGGTGGGAGGGTCTCGGCCACCTGGCTGATCGACATGATCCAGGCGGGCACGGCGTTGCGCGCCTCGGCCATGGCCTCGCGCGCCGCGCGTCGGAAACGATTGGCATGTTTGCCCGATCCCTTGCCCAGGTTGATCATGTGGTCGCGGTAGGACTGGACGGCCTGCAACTCGCCGGCCGTGGTGCGCGCCAGCACCTCGCGGACGGCGCGCGCAGAGGCCAGCCGGGTGGTGAGGGCCGCGATGTCGACCTCGACGGCATCGAGGTCGGACTGCAGCCGGTCCTCGGCGAACGGATCGCTGCGTTCCTCCGCCCAGGTGTGGGCGAACCGCCACGCCCACGCCGCGCCCATGTCCCGGGCGCGTTCGGTCCAGATCGGGTCCTGCGCGCTCGACCACATCGTCTTCGCGAGTTCGGGTGCCCGGCTGCGCAATCGGAGCCCGAGAAGCTCCAGGGCATTCTGCTCGTCGGCCTCGGCTGCGGCGGCCGCGAACGCGCGCCGCGCGTCTCGGATCGCGACCGGGTCGGCCGTGGCGAGTGCCGAGAGCAGCGCGTCACCCTCCGGCGACGGCCCCTGTTCGAGTTCGGTCGTCAGGCCGTACACGCGGTCGGCGAGTTCCTGTTCGGCGAGGACCGCGTCGTTGGCGGCCGCCACCGATCGCGCCTGATGGGCCACCTCGGCTGCCTCGGCGACGGTGCGTGGTCTCGGGCCGCCGGGGCTGATCGCCTCGAGTTCACGGACGAGATGCTCCCGGCCGGTGAGCAGCCTCGAGATCCACGCCAGTTGGTTGTCGAGGCGGACGAGGTTGTCGAGCTGCGCCGACCGCGACCCCGACGCGTCCACCGGGACGTGCAGGTCCGCCAGGATGCGATGCGCCTGATGGACCGCGTCGATGACGGTGAGGTGATCGGCGACCCGGCGCAACGAGGCCTCGTCGCGAGGAGGCCGTCCGTCCACGGTGGCCCGCACCGGCGACTCCTCGACCGCGCGCTGCTCGGGCGAACGCCGCAACCGTCCCCGCCACTGACCGCCGTCTCGCAGGAAGTCGGCGGCGGCGTCGAACAACGCGGCGTCGCCGGGCCGCGCCCCGTCGACGACGACCGCGTGCGCGCCCAGGTCACGGTCCCGACGAGCGGCCTCGGCGATGACCGGCGACAGCGTCGTCACCCGCGACCAGAGGTGCGCGGCGCGTCCGGCGAGCAGCCGGTCCGCCATGTCGACGATCGGCTCCGGGTACGACGCCACCTCGCCGGAGGCGACGGCGAGTTCGTCGCAGATGTCCTTGATCCGGACCAACCGGTCACTGTCGACCCCGTCGAGCACCGACAGCAGCGTCCCGGCGCCGGCCATCGGCTCGCGGGGCCGCGCGGCGATCCGGGTGCAGATGGAGTCCATCTCCGCCGGCTCGGGCAGGTGGTGGTCGAGGTCGACGAACCGTTGCGCGAGACGCGATCCGGAGCCACCGGTGCTCGCGAGCAGGTCCGCCAGCCGGACGAACTCGGCCGAGTCCAGCGGGGGCACCGCGCCGTGGACCGGCCCGGGCAGCCAGTCGAACGCGGCGGCGTCTGCCCGCACCCGGCGGACGATCTCCGCCGGGGATCCCCGATAGTCCCCCGCGACCCATTCGTGGACCTCGGTCTCTTCCGCACGCAGGTCCCAGAGTTCGCGGAGCAGCTGATCCCGTTGTCGCAGAGCGTGATCGCGGCGCGCGGCCAGGTCGGCGATCTCCGCGTCGGCGACCCCGGGCGTGAACGACGCCTTGCGTTCGGCGAGCTCGGTCACCGCATCGACGATGCCCTCGGAACTGTCCTGGGACACGTCGGCGATCGACACCGTGAGCGCCCGCAGAGCGGGCGGCAGCATGTCCCGGAGCACGTGGAGCGCATGGGCTTTCTCGCTGACGACCAGGACGCGCTGTCCTTTCGCCAGCAAGGCCGAGGTCACGTTGGCGATGGTGTGGGTCTTGCCGGTTCCGGGCGGACCCTCGACCACCACACCGGTGTCGGACCCGAGCCGGGCGAGCACATCGCGCTGTTCGGCATTGGACGGCAGCGGGAACAGCGCATCGGCGACCAGGTCCGCTGGATCGAGGACGCCGGGGGCGCGGAGGGCGGCGAGTCGGTCGGGCGCCTCGATCGGGCGGACGAGCTGGGTCAGTGCGACCGGTACCTCCGACTCCTCGTCCCGCAGGTCGTCGATGATGGCGTCGTAGAACGCGAGGGAACTCTCCACCCCGCGACGGCGGAGGACCACCGCGGGCCGGCTCTCGACCGTCAACGACACACGCTCGGCGTCGACCTCGATCGCCTCGCGCCACTCGGCCATCAGCTCGGCGGTCTTCGGCGACAGCACCGAGGTCAGCGCCGACAGCTTGCCGCGGATCCCGACCGCGCCCGCGAGATCGAGACCGTCGAGAGCAGCGAGCAGATGGGTATCGCGAACCGCGGGAGACGAGCCCGCCCCGAGCGAGAACCGGATCGTGTCGTCCGCGTCGCGGTCGGCGACCAGAACCTGACTGAGGAGGTGTTCCCGGACCATCGGGTCGGCGTCCGCGTCTGTTGCGTCCCGCACCGTGACCAGTGCGGACGCGATGACGAGTTCGAGTTCTTCGGGCTCCGCGCCGAGCGCATCGACCAACGCGGCGAATTCGGCATGGACCGCGCCGGCCCGAGCGGCGTCGGGGTCGTCCGGTCCGACCTCCACCACCACCTGGCCCGGCACCGCGTTCGACCGGACGGCGACGGCGGTGGACGGCCCGACCCAGACATGGCCGGGGTGGTCGGAGATGTCGTGGACGTCTCCGGAGCGAGACCGGACCAGATCGGCCAGAAACGTCATCAGCCGGGTGACCTGATCGCGCAACGTCTCGCGCGTGTCATCCTGCATACCGATGTGTTCCTCTCGTCGCCGGCGACTCCTACGCTACAAGACGCTGGTCAGAGGAACTCCGTGCCGCCGCGCGGGTCGGCCGGATTCCCGACACCGAGCCGGTCAGCCGACGGAGCTCGAACGCAGCGCGCGGTATCCGCCGTCGACATAGCGCACGTTGGTGTATCCGCACTCGGCGATCTGTTCGGCGATCCGCGGGGCCTCCGAACGGACCGACACCACGGCGATCTCGGTGTCGCGGTCGCGGATCACCGGGAAGGTGCCCGACGGAGTCGGGGTGAACCGCTTCGGCACCTCGGTCGGGTCGACCACGAGGGCACCGGGCAGACTCCCCTGATGCCGAACCACCTGGGGACGCGCGTCGACGACGACCGCGTTCCCCTCGCGGCTGTGATTCATTGCCTCGACTGCCGAAATCGAATTCACCACTGACACCGGTGACTCACCAATCCTGTTGCTCGAATTTGTCCGTGTTCATGCGTTCGCGACGGCCATCGGGTGACGGCCGCGGCGTGAATGACCCCCGTCGACCAGGTTACGGAACGATCTCGAATTGACAAGTTTTCTCACACAGCTCTCAGAAGGGCGCAGTCATGCGCTCCTTCTGGTAGGCGACCCGCAGCGGAACCGTCAGGGTCAGGAATGGCGGCCGCGCCCAGCGACACGCGGGGACGGACGCTTACCCCAGTTGTCGCCACGACGACCGTCCCGACCGCCGCCGTGCCCGCCGGCTCCGCGCTTGGCGCCCCCGCGCGTGCGCGGTGCGCCCATGTCCTTGCGGATGTCGATCGGGTTCTTCCCGATCTTCGTGTGCCGCAGCGACGAGAGGGTCTCGTTGTCGAGATCATCGGGAAGCTCGACGAGGCTGAAATCGTCGCGGATGCTGATGTTGCCGAAGTCGGCACGGGTCAGGCCGCCCTCGTTGGCGATGGCACCGACGATCGCACCGGGCGACACCTTGTGCTTGCGGCCGACGGCGATGCGGTACGTCGCGAAGCTCGCGCCCGGGCGCCGCGGAGCACGCTCACGCTCGGGGCGCTTCTCCGACTGCGGCGGGTCCGGCGTCATCAGGAAACCGCCGTCTCGTGTCTCGAGCGCCAGCGCGGCCGCGATGTCGGCCATCGCGACGTCGTTGTCCCGCGCGTAGTTCTCGATCAGCCCGCGGAACAGATCCAGGTTGTCCGAGGACAGGTTCTGGGTGATCGAGTCGGCGAACTTCGCGACCCGCTGTGCGTTGACATCGTCCACGCTGGGCAGGCCGATCTCGGTCAGCGTCTGCCGCGTGGCGCGCTCGATCGCACGCAGCAGGTGGCGTTCGCGCGGCGAGACGAACAGCAGCGCGTTGCCCGAGCGGCCGGCGCGCCCGGTACGGCCGATGCGGTGCACGTAGGACTCGGTGTCGTGCGGGATGTCGTAGTTCACGACATGCGAGATGCGGTCGACGTCGAGCCCGCGGGCCGCGACATCGGTCGCGACGAGGATGTCGATCGAGCCGTTCTTCAGCTGGTCGATGGTCCGTTCCCGCTGCGCCTGCGCGAGGTCGCCGTTGATGGCGACCGCGGAGAACCCGCGCGAGCGCAGCTTCTCGGCGAGTTCTTCCGTCGCCTGCTTGGTGCGGACGAACACGATCATCGCGTCGAAGGTCTCGACCTCGAGGAAGCGTGTCAGCGCGTCCAGCTTGCGCTGGTGGGAAACCTGGAGATAGCGCTGCGTGATGTTCTGCGCGGTCGCGGTCTTGGACTTGACCGTGATCTCCTGCGGCGAGTTCAGGTACTTCTGCGCGAGGCGCCGGATGGCACTGGGCATGGTCGCCGAGAACAGCGCGACCTGCTTGGTGTCCGGGGTCTCGGCGAGGATGCGCTCGACGTCCTCGGCGAAGCCCATCGTCAGCATCTCGTCGGCTTCGTCGAGGACCAGGAACTCCAGACCGGAGATGTCGAGGGTCTTGCGATCGAGGTGGTCGATGACCCGACCGGGTGTGCCGACGATGACCTGCGCGCCGCGACGCAGACCCGCGAGTTGGACGCCGTAGGACTGCCCGCCGTAGATCGGCAGCACCTTCACCTCGGGCATGTGCGCCGAATACTTGCCGAAGGCCTCGGAGACCTGCAGTGCCAGCTCTCGCGTCGGCGCGAGGATCAGCGCCTGCGGGGTACGCGCGGAGGTGTCGAGGCGGGACAGGATCGGGATGGCGAACGCGGCGGTCTTGCCGGTACCGGTCTGCGCGAGGCCGACGACATCGCGTCCGTCCATGAGCGGCGGGATGGTCGCCGCCTGGATGGGCGACGGGGTTTCATAGCCGACGTCGGTGATGGCCGCGCGTACCCGCGGGTCGATCTCGAGGTCGTCGAACGAGCCGACCTGCGGGTCGGCGGGGGCGTCGTGCTCGCCGTGATTCGAGGTACTCATGCGGCGGAAGTCTCATTCATCGCCCTCAACTGTAATGGCCGTCCACCAGAAAGTCGGCATCACGCCCGGGCGGGGTCGCATCCGCCCCCTGAGCAGGGCACGAGCCACGTTCGGTAACCGGTGTGATGCATCTAACGAATACTGGTACTGTCAGTGCCACTCATCCGGCCATCGGTCCCGGTCACACGCACACCGATGTCCGGAATGTCCATTTTTTCTCTCGTCTCAGGAGTGCCATGCAGCAGCAGTACGCCACCCCGTCCGATCTGACGATCGACGACAAGGCGACGACCGTCGACACGATCCTGCGCTACCGCGCGGAGCGCCCCACGATGCCGCTCTTCCGCAAGCGCTCGCACAACCAGTGGGTCAACGTCACCGCCAAGCACTTCACCGACGAGGTGGACGCGGTCGCGAAGGGTCTGATCGCCTCGGGTGTGCAGGCCGGCGACCGCGTCGCGATCCTGTCGTCGACGCGCTACGAGTGGACCGTGCTGGACTACGCGATCTGGCGCGCCGGGGCGTGCACCGCCGCGATCTACGAGACGTCCGCCCCCGACCAGGTCCAGTGGATTCTCGAGGACTCCGGCGCCAAGCTCCTGTTCGTCGAGAACCATGAGCACTACACCCGCCATCTCCGGGTCATCGACGAGACGCCCACCCTCAAGGAGACCCTGGTCATCGACGACCACGCGCTCCCCACGGTCACCAAGCGCGGCGCGAAGACCGCCGACGCGGACCTCGACCAGCGTCAGGCGAATGCGTTGTCGTCGGATGCCGCCACGCTGATCTACACCTCGGGCACCACCGGACGGCCGAAGGGCGTCGTCCTGACGCACGCGAATTTCCTCGCCGAGACGGCCGCGACCCGCGACGCGGTCGGCGCCGGTATGCGGGAGGGCAAGTCGACGCTGCTCTTCCTGCCGCTGGCGCACATCTTCGCCCGCGTCGTCGCCGTCGGCTGCGTCGAGAACGGCGTGATCCTCGGCCACACCAACGACCTGACGAACCTCGTCGCGGACCTGGGCGTGTTCAAGCCGAACTACGTGCTGTCGGTGCCGCGCGTGTTCGAGAAGGTGTACAACTCGGCCAAGCAGAAGGCCTACGACGGCGGCAAGGGGTCGATCTTCGACAAGGCCACCGACACGGCGATCGAATACAGCAAGGCGACGGCGGCCGGCAAGGTCGGCCTCGGCCTGAAGCTCCGGCACGCCGTCTTCGACAAGCTCGTGTACGGAAAGCTGCGCGACGCCCTCGGCGGCCAGTGCGAGGGAGCGATCTCCGGTGGCGCTCCGCTCGGTGCGCGCCTCGGCCACTTCTTCCGCGGCGTCGGCATCCCGGTGTACGAGGGCTACGGACTGTCGGAGACCACGGCCGCGGTGACGGCCAACAACGAGGAGAACCAGAAGGTCGGTTCGGTCGGACGCCCGATCCCCGGCGTCACCGTCGCCATCGCCGAGGACGGCGAGGTCCTGCTCAAGGGGCCGGTCGTGTTCGGTGGGTACTGGAAGAACCAGGCCGCCACCGACGACGCGATCCGCGACGGGTGGTTCCACACCGGTGACATCGGCACCCTCGACGACGGCTACCTCTTCATCACCGGCCGCAAGAAGGAACTGATCGTCACCGCGGGCGGCAAGAACGTCTCGCCGGCGCAGCTCGAGGACACCATCCGGGCGCACCCGATGGTGAGCCAGTGCCTCGTCGTCGGCGACAACAAGCCGTTCATCGCCGCGCTGATCACGATCGACCCGGAGGCCGTGCCCGGTTGGTTGGACCGTCATGACCTCCCCGCCGACACCCCGATCTCGGACCTGGTCGAGAACGCCGACCTGAAGGCCGAGATCGACGCCGCGGTGAAGGAGGCGAACACCAAGGTCTCCAACGCCGAGGCGATCAAGAAGTTCTCGATCCTGGACACCGATTTCACCATCGACACCGGTGAGCTCACCCCGACCATGAAGCTCAAGCGCAACGTCATCCACGACGCGCACAAGGAAGCGATCGCCGAC
>NZ_JAMBDT010000159.1:0-7820 GCF_025143765.1 Gordonia sp. p3-SID1431 | reverse complement strand
ACGACCACGTTGGTGGTCTGGACCCGTGCCCGGCAGTCGCCGTCGGTGAATCGGACCCGGGTGAACACCTCGTCAGCACCGTCCCGGTCCTCGTTGAGAACCGAGCTCGGAACGACGAACTCCCGGAGATACTCGAGCCCGCGGTCGGAAGCCCGGAGGAACCCTTCGGTCCCGACCGAGGTGCCCGGGAAGTTGCGGTCGTAGAGGTACTGCTCCCGGCCGTCGTCGCCCAGCACGATGTAGTGCATTCCACCGCAACCCCGATCGTTGATGTGGGTGACGAATCCGACCGCGTCCGCTCGTGTCATCGGATACAGGCCCTGGATGATGATGCGGTTCTTGCCGGCACCGGTGATGTTCTGGTCGACGATCGTCAGCGTCGCGCCCGGTGTGCGCGCGGGTGCTGCCGAAGCCGTCGTCGCAAGCGGCGCGGCGACGCCGATGACCGCGGCGATCGACAGTGTCGCGCCGAGGCGAGCGATGACCTTGCCACGACTCCGGGGCGCGCTCATGACCGCACCGCCTCGACGACGCGGTACTCCCAGTCGATGGAGATCCCGCCGGGGACCGGTTGCTGCCGAGACTCGGCGAGGGAGATCAGATCGGCACGCAGTGCGTGCTTGCCGCCCTCGTCGAGCTTCGACGCCGCGGAGAACGTCGGACCGTAGTAGCCGAGGAACAGGTCCGCGAAAGCGGCCGCGTCGACGAACCGAACGGTCAGCACGGCGGTGTGCGAATCGACCGAGTGCACACGATCGCCGAACAGCGATGCGACGTACTGCTGATCGCCCCACCGGGTGGCGGGACGCGCGCCCGGCGGCGGCGTCACGTGGCGGCCGACCGCGGCGAGCATTCCACCGACGAAACCGTCTGCGGTCCAACTCGTGACCACGATCTTTCCGGCCGGGCGGACGACTCGGGTCAGTTCGCGCGCGGCCTGCTCGTGATCGGCGGCGAACATGATGCCGATCGACGAGATACCGGTGTCGAACGCGGCGTTGCCGAACGGCAGGACCTCGGCCGGGGCTTCCACGAAGTCGACGTCGAGATGTTCTGCGGCTGCCCGACCCCGGGCGATGTCGAGTAGTGCCGGCACGTAGTCGATCGCGGTGACGTCGCCACCCTGGCGGGCAGCGGCGAGCGCGGAGTGGCCGGTGCCGGTCGCGACGTCGAGGACGCGTTCGCCGGGGATGACCGATGCCGCGACCACGGTCGCTTCATTGACCGGCACGGTCAGCGCGGCGATACGGTTGTAATCGCCGCTGCGCCAGACCTTCTGCTGCTTCTCCCGCAGCGATACCAGGTCTGGTGAGAGAGATGTCGTCATCGGATTGTCCATTTCTGTGTGGTGGGACGACTGGCCGTCGGTGACCGTTGTCGGTACCGGCGCACCACAACAGTCGGTCACCGGGCATACGGACGGCATCGGTGAGGACCTCCCATCTTTCGCCGAACGTCCTTCCCATGAATGGGTAGACCCACCTATTCGAGCGACGGGCGGCCTACACTCGGACGGTGCGATTGTTGGAGAGAACCGAGCAGTTGTCGCAGATCAGCGCGGCATTTGACCGGTTGCCGGTGGGTTCGGCATTCTCCATCGCCGGCGAGAGCGGTGCAGGCAAGACGACGCTGATCGCGCAGGTGTGTGCGACCGCCCGGGACGTGCGTGTGCTGCGGGTGGCCTGCGATCCACTCGACACACCACGTCCACTGGGTCCCGTCAAAGACCTGGGCATCGGTGTGCAACCGATGATGCTCGCCGACGTCTGCGAAGCCGCTTTCGCTCATCTGGGGGCTGAACCGACGCTTCTCGTGGTCGAGGATCTGCACTGGGTCGACGCCGCGTCGACCGATGTACTGAGGTTCCTGTGTCGACGCATCGAGTCGATGCCGCTCGTTCTGCTCCTGACTCATCGAGAGCTCGAGCCCCAGGCGGCAGCGCGTGCCCTGCTCGCCGAGGGCGTGTGCCGGATCGAGCTGCCGCCGCTCAGTGTCGAGGCGATCGCGGAATTGGTCGAGGGTACGGGTCTCGATCCCGTGCGGGTCCATGCCGCGACCGGAGGTAACCCCTACTTCGCGACCGAGGTCTCCCGCGAACCCGGCCTGCCGATCCCGTCGTCGGTGCGCGATGCGGTCCTGGCGCGGACGACCAAGGTCAGCGCGGCCGATTTCGAAGCCCTTCAACTGATTGCGGCGTCGCCGGAACGGGTGTCGGATACCGCGCTGCCGGTCCTGCGGATCGGTTACCCCACTCTGCAGCGTCTCGCCGACACGGGACTTCTGGAATGGGGGCCCGACGGCACTCTTTTCCGACACGAATTGGCCCGTCGGGCAATCGAATCCACGATTCCGCCGGGTGGGGTGGCCCATCTGCACGCGCAGCTCCTGGACGCACTCGAGCAGCTGGGCACCGTGCACCCGTCGGTGTTGACCCACCACGCCGTCGCCGCCCGGGACTCCGACCGCGCCGTCCGTCATGCCTGCGCCGCAGCCGAGGACGCCATCCGCGGCGGAGCGCACACCGAGGCCGTCGCGTACTACGAGATCGCCAAGCAGCACCAAGTCAATGCTCCGGCTCGCGAGCGTGCCGAACTGTTGTTGGCGCTGGCCAACGAGCAGTACATGGTCAGCCGACTGCGCGATGCGATAGCCAGTGTGAACGAGACCTTCCCGTTGTGGACCGAACTGGGTGACGACACCGGGTTGGCCACGGCACATGTGGCCGTCGGGGTCTACGAGTACTACAGCGCGCATCGGCAGAGCGCGGAATCGCACCTGGGTCGTGCAGCGGAGATCGCCAACGGGACGGGGGCGTCGGCGGTGTACAGCGAGGCGCAGATCCACCGCGCGTTTCTCGCGTTCATGCGGGGCGACGTGTCGGGAACGGCGTCCCTGCTGGCCGACACCGCGTCGGCATCCGACGAGGAACTGCGGCTGTGGAACAAGGTCGTCTCGGACTCGGCTGCGCTGTCCACCGGCGAAGTCGACTCTCGCAGAAGACTTCTCGATCACATGGAAACCGCCCGCACCCTCGGCTTCGACGAACTCGCATCAACCGTCTATTCACAGGTGGCCAGTCTCGATGTCGAACAGGGAAGGTACCGGGCTGCCGACCGGATCCTCGACGCGGGTCTCCCGTTCACGGTGGAGCGCGACATCCAGATCTGTCGCCACTGGCAGACCGCGGTGCGGAGTCGCCTGCATCTGACCCGCGGACACTGGAACGGAGCCCTCGAGGACGCCGGGGCGGTCATCGACGCCGACGGGATGCCGATCGCCACGCTGTGGCCGCTCCTGGTCACCGTGCTGGTGCCGCTCCGATGCGGCGCGTCGTTCGACATCGACGAGATCGAGAACGCCTGGACCCTCGCCAACCAGATCGATGAACCCCTCCGACGGCTCGCGGTCCTGACCGCCCTGGCGGAGATCAGTTGGATGACCGGGACCGAGGACGCCCGGGTCACCGCGGCGCACACCCTCGACGATGACGGAACAGAGTGGGGCTCAGGGAGTCTCGCCGTCTGGCGTGCGAGGCTCGGGTTGTCGACGCAGACCGGGCCGATCGCGGCGCCGTACCGATTGTCGCTCGACTGTCGGCACGCCGATGCCGCGCGTTGGTGGTCAGACGCGGGTGATCCGTTCGCATCGGCGATGTGCTGGTTGGATTCCGACGACCCAGCCCGTGGTGTGACGATGCTCGACGGACTCGGCGCCGCGGGTACCGCCGATCGTGCGCGTGCGTTGATGCGCGAACGGGGTTGCGCCACCGTCCCGCAGCGCCCTCGGCCCACGACACGAGTGAACCCCGGTGGCCTGACGAACAGGCAACTCGAGGTCGCCCGCCTGGTGGCGGAGGGACTATCGAATTCGGAGATCGCCAAGCGGCTGTACATCTCGTCGAAAACCGCGGACCATCACGTGTCCGCGGTCCTGGCGAAGCTGGGTATGACCTCGCGTCGTGAGGTGCTCGCGCAGGGCGTCGAGTTGGGGCTCCGGTAGCGCGAACCCGCGGAACGAAAGAGAAGTGGTGGGCATCGCCCGGCGGTGTTAGCGTGAGCCGCGCTGTCCGGTGGGGGCAGCACGAGACCTGGAGGTGAGTCGATGGTTGCCGTCGAGATCGCTGGCATCGTCAGCATCCGAACCATCCCTGTTCCTCCAGCCCGTTGCTGATCCTCGAACACCGTTCTCGCACAACCGACTGAGCTGCGAGTCGGATGACTCCTGGGGTCGCGGGCTTTCCTCGAAAGTCCCCAACAGTGAATTCTGCAAGTAATTCGTCTTTTCCCGTCGAGCTCGCCGCTCTCGGCTGGGACAAGCATTTCTCGACCCTGTACACCGACCGCGCGTCCGACGACGAGCTACCAGCTCGCGTCGTGCGGGTGGATCGCGGCGGGTGCGACACCATCACCGCATCAGGTCCGGTCCGCGCCATCCGCGGTGTCGGGCGCACTGCGGAGCGCGAACAGTCCGTGTGCACCGGCGATTGGGTGGTGCTGCGCCGAGACGACGGGCAGGCCCGGATCGTGCACCTGTTGCCGCGCCGGACGGCGATCGCGCGCGCGAGTTCGGATCGGACATCGGAACGGCAGGTACTCGCCGCCAACGTCGACACGGTGATCATCGCGGTGTCGGTCGCGAACAGGGTGAATGTCGGTCGCATCGAACGCCTGCTGACGTTGGCCTACGACGCCGGCACCCGGCCGATCATCGCGTTGACCAAGTCGGATCTGGTTGACGATCCTCTTCCGGGTGAGGCGATGGTCGCCGCGGTCGCTCCGGGCGCCGACATCGTGACGACGAGCACGATCACCGGCGCAGGCGTTGATCTCCTCGAGTCCACCATGACCGGCACCGCCGTCCTGCTGGGCTCGTCCGGCGCCGGCAAGTCGAGCCTGGCCAACGCTTTGCTCGGTCGTGAACAGATGGCGGCCAGCGAGATTCGGGCGGCCGACGGAAAGGGCCGGCACACGACGGCGCACCGCGAGCTGCTGCTCCTGCCGGGAGGCAAGGTACTCATCGACACACCTGGTCTGCGTGGGATCGGGGTACAGGATGTCGCCGAGGCGGCCGGCCGTACGTTCGCCGACATCGAGGAGTTAAGTCGTGAGTGCGCGTTTCGCGATTGCGAACACCGCAGTGAGCCGAGATGTGCCGTGCAGGAGGCGATCCGGGACGGCCGCCTCGACGCCGGCCGTCTGGAACGCTATCGCAAGCTGCTGAGGGAGAGTGAGTGGTCGGCCGCTCGGGGCGACGCCCGACAGGCGAGCAAGCGGAGCAAGCGGGACAAAGCGATCACGCGAGACATTCGCGCGATGTACCGGTTCCGGGACCGGCAGGCCTGACGGGGCCCTTCGTGACGCGCCCTCCGCAAGCTCCGGGCGCTCCTCAGGGAGCAAGGGTGGGTCGCCCTCCGCAAGCTCCGGGCGCTCCTCAGGGAGCAAGGGTGGGTCGCCCTCCACAAGCTCCGGGCGCTCCTCAGGGAGCAAGGGTGTGTCGCCCTCCGCAAGCTCCGGTCGCTCCTCAGCGAGCGAGGCCGCGCTGGTCGTCGACGGACCCGTCGAGGTTGGCCAGCGCGGCCCGCGCGGCTTCGAGTTCCTGACTGAGTTCGTCGATGCGGCGTTGCGCGGCCGTTCTGGCCGATTCGATGACGGCGTCGACCGCGGCGATCGCGGTCTCGTCATCGAGCTCCCGCATCGCCCGGGCCACCCGGTCGGCGGTGATCTCGACGGGTTTCGCCAGCTTTCTGGTTCCGACCGCAACCGACAGTGTCCACGTGCTCTCCCCCGCCGCGGTGATGGTGACCGTGGTCGGTGCGGTCGGCGCCTTGGCCTTTCGCGACGGACTGGTCGTCGCCGGCGCCGGCGCCGACTCCGCCGCCCTCGGCGGGGCATCCGTCGCAGGACGCGCCTTTCGGGACGGGCGTGCGGAAGTCGATTCCTCGTCAACTGTTTTCGATGAGGACGTCGGTTGTGGCCTCGGGGGCGTCGGCTCGGGGGTGCGTCTCCGGGCCGCCGTCGTCGCGGTGGAGGCGACGGCTGCCGGTCGGCTACGGCGCAGTTCGTCGGCTTCGAAGGGCAACTGGTCGTCGACGCCCCTCGGGCTCACCGTCACTGTCGAACCGTCGATCGACACGACTCGCGCCGAGGCGCCGGCCTCCAGGTTCAGCGATGGCATCGCATCGCGCAGATAGACCGTGGCTCGCTTACCGGCCGCGAGTGCTGCGGACAGCGACTCCAGGTCGTCGGGACTCAAGCCGGCCCTCGTCTGTGAACTCACCGCGCCATTGTCGCACATGCGTGCGAATCAACGTTATCCATCCCTGCGTCGCGCCATTGGTGCTTCGCCGTTTGCGCAGTTCAAACCTAGTAGCTGTGACCGTTATCGTTTCGTGACCCTTCGCATCGGTGTGGCCTCGAACGTCGCCGCCGGGTCTCTGCGGAACGTTCGCGGCCCTAACGTTCTCGGGGAAGGTAACGGGTCTTCGGAGGGACAACTTGTGACAGAGGCCAGCACCCCGACACGCACATCGTCGGTCGCGACACGCGAGACCCCGATTGCCGATCACGCGTATGCAGGCGTCACGATCGCGGCGCTGCTGTGCGCGACCTCGGCAGCGACATTCCTGACGCTCTTCCCCTGAACCTGCCGTCCCTCAGACTTCGAGTGGAAAGCACCACAAGTGCTCATTGCCGGTGTGTCACCTGCGTCGACTTCGGTCCGCAGGTGGCACACACCACTTGACGATCGCACATCGGCGCCAGGAGGCCCGTCTTCAGCCCGCTGTCACCCGGGTGAGCTGTTCAGACACCGCCCACAGACGCGATGCTGCTTCGTGATCACGGAACGGTTGCCAGGGTTGCCGTAATCCGGGTGGCCCGCCGGCGTCACCGGGCCACTGTGGTCCGAAGAACGCATCATCGGGCGTCTCCGGCTGCGTCGCCGCCATCAGGGCTGGGAGGGCAGCGGTTTCGACGGTGCCCACACCGACGCCGTGCCGCGACATCCACTCGATCACGCGCCGGCCGCTCGTCGGGGCGGTCCTGCCGACCTCAGGACGAGCTGCGAGAAGGCTGGTCGGGGCGACTCCCGGATGTGAGATCACGCTCGTCACATCCCAACCGGCAGCGCGGCTTCGGCGTCCGAGTTCGAGTCCGAACAGCGCGCACGCGATCTTGGACTGGCGGTAGGCCTTCATTGCGTCGTAGTGGCGCTTCCAGTTCAGATCATCCCAATTGATCGAGCCTCGTTTTGCCGCGATGCTCGTCTGCGAGACCACCCGTGCCTTCCCGGACCGGAGCAGCGGAAGCACCGCGACGGTCAGGGCGAAGTGTCCGAGGTGGTTGGTGCCGAACTGGACCTCGAATCCATCGCCTGTGGTCAGGCGTTTCGGCGGAGTCATGATCCCGGCGTTGTTGATCAGGATGTCGCTCGGTGTGCCGTCCGCCCGGAGCCTGCCGGCAAGCGCCTCGACCGATGCCATCGATGACAGGTCGACGTCCTCCATCGTGAGTGTGGCGGCGGGGTGACGATCGCGAATGCGCTCGACCGCCCTCGCCCCCTTGTTCGGATCACGCACCGGCACGACCACTTCCGCACCGGCGCCGGCGAGTGCATTCGCGATCTCCCACCCGATGCCGTCACTCGCGCCGGTCACGACCGCTCGACGGCCCGTGAGATCGGGGATGGACAGGGTGTATCTGCTGTTTCGTGTCATGCGGAGGTCCTGACGGACTCGGAATGTTCTCGCTTCCAGTCTTGTGTCGGTCCGCACCGTTATCCACGGCCTGTCGATCCGTGGCTCCGCGGTTCCGGGCGCGCAA